>CALWAA010000139.1 GCA_944372725.1 uncultured Bacilli bacterium
TCAGATGTTAAATGTATTCCTTCTGCTAAACTTTTTTGTTCTACACACACAAAACTTCCTTGTCTTAATACTTTATCATCACTATTTAAAGTTCTAACATACACATCACTATTTATATTTTGTGTACTATGATAGGTATTAATTGTATATCCATTTGCTTGTATTTCTCTTAAAGTACCTTTTAATTTAGTATTTTTAGCATAAGCTGTTTTATTTTCTACTAAATCATTATTAGTAGCATCCGCATCACTAGTATCTATTCCTCCACCTTCAATTATAACATCTTTTAAATTATTATAATCATTAGCAAGTGTTTGTGTAGCTTCATCTATTTGTGTTTGTGAAGCACTTTGATTTTGTAATTGTACTATTGCTGGATTTTTCATATGATCTGTAGATTCTTTAAATTGTGGAATTTTTTGTCCATATAAATCTAATAATTGTTCCATACTTAATCTTAAATCAGATTTGTCTATACTTTCATATGGTTCATTATTACTTTCAATAGATATAACAGAAATAGTCCAATCTACTTCAATAACACTATCCTCTGTTTTATTTATCCCATCAAATACAATCCTAAATAAACAGTTATTTCCACTTTCTTTACTAAATAATCCAGCTTCGGCAATAACTTCATTATTATAATATTCACTTGGTAAATAGCTTGAAATAACTAATTGTACATATCTTTGAGTACTTCTATTAACAATAGTATTTCTTTCGGGTAATTTCATACGTGGAGAAATTTCAGAAAGTAATCTAGTATCGTTAACATTAACTTCTGTGCCAACACTATTTCCTTCAACATTTTCATACGTAGCTATATTAGTACCTACACCTAAATATCTAGGAATCCAGTCAGCTCCTAGTAAAAATGGAGCAGATTCATTAAATTCTCCATTCATCCATTTAACAATACCCATTAATTGAGTTTTTAAACAAGTATTATGACCTTGTCTAGTTTCTAGTACTCTACCGGTATTTTTATTTCTTTTAGTTAATTTAACATTTATACCAACTGTAAAACCAGCATCTTCTAAAGTAAAAGTTCCGTTTGAGTTCATAATAACCTCCGTTTATTATCTATGACCTATTTCTTCTAATAATATATTATCAGCTTCGAATAAATCTTTAAGGTAATCTGTATTAATAACAACATTTAATTTATGTTGTTCGTCATAAAAAGAATATTGTAAAATTAATTCTTTTAATTTTTCTTTATCCATAATAGATCACCTCTTACTATTATTATTTTACTTGAAACATAATTTAAGATTAGTTATCAATATCTATACTACCTATTCTTTTAATGTAAATATATGTTCTAGGATTAGTTGTTGAAGATACTTGTTTACCACCAAATACTTTTCCATCCGATTCCATATAGCATCCAGCTTCAATAGAGCTTCCTATTGTTAAACTTTGCATAGTTATAAGACGAATAGAAGGGTCATTTGAGGTGGTAGATATATCATTACTTCTTATTGCACCATTAAAATTAGTATTATTGTCAATACCTATTGTAGTAAAAACTCGTCCAGCTTGTTTAGAATTACTAGCCATAAAATGAACATATAATTCTATGTAATACAATCCATCTACTTTAATTGAAAATATTCTACCTTCTTTAGTTATATTATTACTTTCGAAATTTCCACCATTAAAATCTAAATCACTGCCACCAGCATTAAATGACTTATCTTGCGGTAAATAACATTTTATAAAGGCTTTATTTTCATTTAATGATAAATTTTGACTATCATAAATTGAATTTGTGGATACAATAGGAGATATTATATCTCCACTTTCGTCTTTTAAATATTTTCCGTTTACATTCATAAAAATAACTCCCTTCTTGGGAGTATAACTAATATAAAATTTTAGCTATTACCCCCCCCCACGTACTTAGATTAAGTATGTAGGAGGAAAATAATTTTTTGTTATTAATATTTTACTTTGTTTTATTTTTTTTTACTATAATTCAGTCTGCCACAAATAAACTTTTGTACCTGCATTCCAAATTTGAAGAATAGTTCCATTTTTATATCCCTCTGTTATTTCTTTATGATGTAATGGATCTCTATTTTTAACAGTATTCGTCTTTATAAAATAATTTTTAAAACTTGGTTGAGTTTTAATGTATTGTAAATTTAAGTAAGGAAGACTGTTACCATTAAAATAATTATAATCTATATAATATACACAGTTTTTAGGTTGATATGTTTTTAAAAAGTATTTCCATATTTTACTAGCTCCGACCTATTACATTATAACCGAAGTTTAGTGGCCCCTCTTATAACTTCATATTCATATTTACCCTTACCAAAGAAAGCATTTCCAAATAAATATGACATATATATTTCTTTTGTTACTTTATCAACTAAACATATTGCAAATTTTCCACCACGAAATCCTTGTATATTATTTTTATCAAAAAATTCTCTCATTTCTCTAGACTCTTTTACAATAATATCTAATTTACGAGCATATATAGTTTTATTAATTCCTAAAGCGCTTTTAATTATATTTTCTAAAATTGGTCTCTGTCTTTCATTATCCCATTCATATTCAAATATATGTATTAGCCTTATACCTTTTTCTTCACATAGTTTTGATTTATTATAATGATAATTTTTGTCTTGTAATATACTTTCACTATGCCAATAATTACCGTTACATTCTATTGCTAAATTACGTTCGGGTATGTAAAAATCTAATTCGTAAGGTGAAATAATATTTCTATAATGTTGTATATAATTTATGTTATACACATCTAATAGTTGTTTTACACTATGTTCAAAACTATTAATATTTAAATTTAAAATTTTATTTGTAGGTATTTGATATTTACGTAAATATACATATAAAGAAGTTTTAGAAATTTTTAACTTATCCGATATATATTTACAGTTTCTGTCAGTATAAGGTATAGATTTTATAAAGTCAATTAATAAATCTTTATTATTAATAATTTTATATGTTTCGTTGGAATAATTTAACTGATTAGCATAATTTCTATTGTATTTTTTACTCATAGTTTTATCGATCTTTAGTCGAATTTGTTTATTTCCAAAACAACATTTATTTCCATATTTTTGTAAATTTGTATTCTCTATTCTTTGTCTAATTATTGAGGAACCCATACCCATACCATTATATTTTTTAATTAATTTTTGTTGAATTTGTTTTTGTTTGTTAACATCTTTAAAAATATTATCTACTCCGTAACGTTTTAAATTAGTTTGTTTGCGTTTCTCTTTTACATAAAATAACTGGTATGTATTCTTTACTCCGTAACGTTTTAAATTAGTTTGTTGTATTTTATTTATATTATTATAATTACTATTTCCATAACGTTCTAATTTAGTTTGTTTAGCTTTATTTACATTAACAAAATTTTTATTTCCATAACGTTCTAATTTAGTTTTTTGACTTTTATATATAAAGGAAGATATTTCGGAAGGAGTTCTTTTTGATAATGTTTCACTAATTTTATCTCCGTTATTACCTTTACCATATTTTATTAATTTTGTTTGTAATATTTTTCTATTTTGTTCATCCGTTCTATAAACACCGTTATTATTTTTTAAACGTGTACTTACAGCTTTTTCTCTATTATTGTAATTTTCATTACCATATCTTTTAAATTTTGTTTGTTTATTTTTTACCACATTATTGTAATTTTCATTACCATATCTTTTAAATTTTGTTTGTTTAACTTTTTTTACATATTCTTGTTTTTTATTTATATCCATATTTTTATAAGTTTCACTAATTTTATCTCCGTTATTACCTTTACCATATTTTTTAACTTTCGTTTGTAGTCCTAATTGTGCTACACATTTAGAACTACATCCTCCAACTTTTTTAAATTTTATAAAATTTCGTATTTGTTGTTTAGAAGGAACATAACTTTTATTACAAATAGGACAAATAAAATAATGAGTTTTTGTACATACAACTTGGTTAAAACTTTTTGGTACAAACTCCTCATTACATAAATAACATTTTCGTTTTTTCAATTTAATTCCCTCCAATCATAAAATTTTAAGTTATAGTAATTCTAATAGATTGGAATATTAGAAAACAGTTTGCAACCTGCTGTCCTATAACTTAATTATTTTAACACCTTTACAGAAATATTACAACTCCTTTAAAAATATTTTAAATATTACTCTCTTCTTCCGGATTTTTAACCCTTTGTTTGTTTTCAACTTCACTAAATCCAACTCTATCTTGTTGTCCAACACTATATCTAGTAATATCATAATTATATTTTGTCCCTTGTTCAAAAGAATGTATTTCAATACCATCAATTGTATTTATAATATCCGCTGGTACTAAAATAACTCCACAACCTGCTGGCCTTACAGTTTCAATGAGATCCCTAATTTTGCTTAGATTTCCGGGGGAAGAAAATGTAAACGTATAATAAATTCTCCTCTCTAACATAATCTAATTTAAACATACTTAAAGCTTCAACCTTATCTATTTCTCCTAAAGTATTTAAAGAAAGTGTTAAAGCTAAAGACATTCCTAATTCTGAACCTCTATTTCTTATCATCTCTGGATAATGCTTAATAATTAATCTATTAGAATCATAACTTTCTTTATAATCATATTTATAACCTACGTATGATGCTAGTAAAGGAAGAAGATGATCAGGACAACTATCAAAATCTATTAAACTAACCCAATAGTCAGCATTTGTTTTATAATCATTTATAAGTAAGTCAAATATTTTACACATAGCTTGTATATCTCTTGATTGTCTTACTACCCAAGGTAAATAGTTTTTACTTTCTATTATTCCTGTATTCATATAATCCTCCTATCTATAAGATGTGGTTTTATATATGTACCATTTATTAAAATTTTTAAAATATTGTTTAGCAAAATCTGTGGCTTCTTGTTCACTATCAAACTCCATAGCTCCATTAGGATTAAATTGCCATTCATATGTTTTAGCATCTTTCCAATTCATAACACGAGAATTAGTTTGTGCTAAATATAATCTTTTACCTGAATATGTATCCATACAAACTTTATATACTTCTACTTCGTATATATCATCCATATCATTAGAATCATATTCTATTTTTTCTTGTAATTTACCTAATAAAGATAATATTGTAGCTTGTTCTAAATTCATAGTAAATATATCTCCTTTTTATTATAAGTTTAGTAACGTTTCAAAAACTTTTTGTTGTTCTTTAAATACTTTATCTATTATTTGTACATTAGCATTTCTTTTATCTAAATATTCTACACTTACAAATCCTATAACCATTCCATTATTATCACTTATTGCCATTCCATATTTAGCTTGTATTCCTCTATCTTTTAAAAATTCATATGTACTTATATCTTTATCTTTTAATGTTTCTATGTCCTCTAAATAACAATATCCATTTTCATCTAGTTGTTGTACAAATGAAGATAATAAATTTCTAAACTGATCTTTAAATTCGGACATAAAAGGTTTTACACCTAATTGTACTTGTTCATTTGTCATAGACATTTTTAAAAAACTTTGTTTATTAATACCTTTTCCGTCCGGTTATGATATTGTACTAAATTTGCACGACTAGCATTTGTATTAATTAATATTTGTTGTAAATGATTATTTATTTGTGTGCTAACATTTGTTAATTTAGTATTTTCTTCTTGTGATGGAACGTGGTTTGTTACTCCGAGAAATAATAGCATTTAATAAAATTTTATTATTTTCTAATATTTGTTCTTGTTGTGTATGTTGTCTTTCATCTAATTTATCGAATCTTTCTGTCATTAGGTCTATCATCGATTTAAATCCATCTTGTATAAATTTATCTTTAGATTTTGAATTATCATCTTTTTCATCTTCTTTTTGATGACTTCTTTTAACAAAAAGATAAAACATTACACAAATTAATACTCCACATAATCCTAAAAATCCTACCTCCATATATGCTTGTAATGCTTGTGAGAAATCCAATTTTAAAACCTCCTAAATTTCGATATTATTTTCTTTTAGTAGTCTTTCTAGTTTGTCAATTTTATCTTTTTGTGTATTTATAATTACTTCTACTTCCTTCCATCTTGCATTTCCACTATCTCGATTTTTAGAATAATCCATAATATGAGAAATATTTAAATAAATACTAATACACACCAATAAAAAGATAATTACTGTTATAATTAAAAGTCCTTTGTCTATTCCATTTAAATTTTTAAATTTTTGTAATATATTTTTCATTAAGTTTTCACTCCTTATTATTTCCTGTTTTCACTAATATTTTACTATAAATTATCGGGTAAAGTGCAAGTTAAACTTGTTGCTTGTGTAGATAAACCTTGTGTTACATTAACCCATTCAGAGCCATTATAACAAAATAAATTTTTAGAAGTAGTATTAAAATATACTTGTCCTAAAACTGGATTAGAAGGAGCAGAACTTAAATTTTCTATTTTAGCATTTTGTAAATCGTTTTTATTAAAATTAACATCACTTAAAAATTGCATTATGTATCACTCCTTATACTAAGTTTAATGTTTCGTCAGCTTTTAAAGCGGAACTATCAAAGTAGAATGATTGTGTACTTAAATTTCTATATGGAGCAAGTGTAGCTCTATTTTTTGTATAATCTATAACTAAATCGTCAAGTAAGAAATCTACAAATTCTATATGTATTTCTCCTGTTATGTAATCTACAGTTCCATTTCTTGCTAATATATTGTTATTATTAGTGATTGTTCCGTTATTATTATCTCTTAATACTACTTGTCCTCCATTTACTCTTATCATAATAGATCCTGGTAAAATTGGTGTATTTTCAAGTGTAATATCATATGTTAATCTTTCCTGTACTGTTATATCTGGATCTAGTGTTCCATCTTCAAGTACTCCATTTTGTGGTACTATTTGAGAATAAGCACCTGTAACTTCTTCTTTTGATACAATATTTCCTTCTTCATCAAAGTAATTTATAGGATCTAAATCTACCATTAATATTCTATTATCTACACTTAAAATTGTTTCTATAACTTCTTTATAATTAACTAAAGTATTAAAATCTATTTCACTTACTGAATAATTATATCTTAATAAATTATTAATATTAACAATTATAGTTTGTAATTCATCCCTACTTAAAGGTTGTGTAGTATAGAATTTACCTGTAATAGTCCAATAATATTTTTGTATAGAATGTAAATCTACTTCTATAGTTAAAGGTAAAATTTTATATTGTCTTAAAGCTTCTTTTATATTTGATATAAATATATCGTCAAATTCTACATCGTTATTTTCATATTCATCTGTTCTAGCAATATATAATTTAACTACAAATCCTTCTAATAATTGTGTAGTAGATCTAGTTTGTTTTCCAGTATCTCCTACTAAAGTATCATCATTTATTTGTCCAAAAGGATGTGCTTCTTGACGGCTAGCATTTAAATATTTTTCTAATTCTAAACTATCGGCTTCTGTTACTAATCCATCCTGATTTACATCACATAATCTAATTTGGAAATCTGTTAAAGTATGACTACTATGATCAGCTACATATTCTTGTAATATTTTTAAGTCGGCTTGAGTAATGCTACCATCTTGATTAATATCACCTATATCCCACATAGTTGGATGAATAAATTCATATAAACAATTTAAGTCCTCACTATCTACATTTCCATCTTGGTTTACATCAGCTAAATCTAATTGATATGTAGTTAAAGGATTAGCATTTTTATCGTTTATATATTTAACAAGTAAATTATAATCGTCGTCATTTATAGTACCATCTTGGTTAATATCTCCTAAATAGTACTGTACAACTGTACCTGGATCATTTGTTAAGTCAGTTGCTCTAACATTTGCAACTCCGGGTTCCCTTAAAGTTGCACGTTCAAAATCTGCAAGTGTTATTAAAGTATCTAAAGTATTTTGGTATAGTACACTATTTTTTCTTGCTTCATCTGGAGTTTCTGGATCATATCCATAAGTACTATCATAATGAGTAAACTGAACAAAACTATTAACATTAGAAACAACTGTATTATCATTTTGAGTAATTCTACTCCAAACAGAACCTGTAACTTTTGTTAAAGTATTAGCATAAACTTGTCCAGCTTCTCCATTACTAACAATATAAAATATTTTAAAACTATTAATATTAAAATTAGTATAATAGTCTATTAATTCTATATATGTATTTTCATTTGAATCTACTCCAAATTCGAAAAATCTTCCAACTTCGCGTGTTAAATAAATATTATCCATTAGCGTCCATTCTTCATTTTGGTCGTCAATTAAAATAATATGATCTTGGTCTATATTTCTGTTTCTTAAATAAATCCTATTGTTAATAATATCTGAAGTTGAATAATTATATCCATATATACTATGCCAAGGAGCTCCAGCATCTGGATAAGGATTATTAGATACTCTATTAGGAGTAACAGGAGAACCTTGTATTAATTCTACACTAGTTACAGTACCGTTATTTTGTGTATTAGAAGCTAAATCATATTGTTTAAATGTTGTATATACTATTTCTCCATCCTCACTAGTAAATGTACAAAATCTAGGTATTGTAGCACTTTGAGTATATGTATTTACTACTTCTGCTTCACAAGTAGCACTTCTATACCAATGCATTTTATATCCAATTAATTTATATATAGTTGCAGCATTTTTTCTTTGTGTAACAGAGTTAGGATAAACTTCTAGTGATTGCATATCCTGCGTATAGAATAACATATCTCCAATTATAGCCATAAGCTTAACTAATATCATTCCTGGGTCGTTTGCATCACTACTATTCCATTTTTGAGTTATTCCAGGTATAGAATTAATTAAATCATCTAATATATTAACATAGTCTTTATCTACATAGGATATTTGTATAGGTTCTTCACTTACTTTTTGTACTTGATTAATAGTTGCCATTTATTTACCAACCTTTCTTCAATAAAAAATATTATTGATTTCTCAATAATATTTTACTT
>CALWAA010000140.1 GCA_944372725.1 uncultured Bacilli bacterium
CACTAAAAAGTGTTGAGCCAAAAAATCTTCCGGTATTTTTATATACCTTGCATTTATTTTTAATGTTTTTGTAAAAAAATCACAAAATCATTAAAAATAAGTATACTTTTTAATACTTTTAGTATATAATATTTACAAGGAGGGAAAAAATGCTTATTGAATTTAGTGTTAAAAACTTTTTGTCTTTTAAAGATAAAGTTACCTTATCCATGGAAAAAGGTAATGGAGATGAAAATTTAGAAAATATAATAACCAATAATAATATAGAACTACTCAAAACTGCCGCTATATATGGTGCCAATGCTTCTGGTAAATCAAATGTATTAAAAGCATTAACTTGTGCTATTTTAATGGTAAGAAATTCTAATTTAATACCTATAGGAGGTAAATGGAACTTTATTAAGCCATTTTTATTTGATGAAGATAGTAAAAAAATGCCCAGTGAGTTTGAGTTTGTTTTTATAGCCAATAATATTAAATATAGATATTTCTTCAGCGCTGATGAAAATAAAGTTTATGAAGAAAGTTTAGATGCCTATTATACTCAAAAACCGACAAATATTTTTACTAGAAAAGACACTAATATTTATGAATTTAATAATGACAAAAACAAACTAGAGTCTCTAGCGGCTAATAATACAGAAAATAAGTTATTTTTAGCAACTGCTACTACATGGAACTATGATAAAACAAAAAATGCTTATCTTTGGTTTACTACGGCTATTGATACTTATAATTCTTTTGATAATATAGAGACTAAAGATTTAATTGATTACAGTAATAAAGATGAAAACTTAAAAGAGTTTGCTTTAAAATTATTAAAAGAAGCAGATATCCTTATAAAGGATATATCAGTGGATTATGAAGAAAAAGAAATGGATAACGCTATGCTTGATATGTTAGTACCACCATTAATAAAAAATGCCAAAAAAATTAAAGCCCAAAATGTTAATATTGAACTGGAACATGAAGTTATAGACAAAGATAATAAAAAGCATACTTACAAGTTGAACTTTACAGAGGAATCATCAGGAACAAAAGTGTTATTTGCCTTTGCGCCATTTTTAAAAAGAGCATTTGAAAAAACTAAAGTTATTGTTGTAGATGAGCTAGAAAGAAGTATGCATCCAGCCCTAGTAGAATTTATTGTAAAATTATTTAATAATAAAGCAATTAATAAAGCTAACAGTCAGTTGATTTTTACAACCCATGCTACAAATTTACTTAATCTAGATATACTTAGAAGAGATCAAATCAGAAATAAAAAAAAAAATCCAAATAATGGTATTTCCGAGTTATATCCACTTGATTCCTTTTCTGTAAGAAAAGATGAAAATATACAGAAAGGATATATAAATGGAAGATATGGAGCAATTCCGTTTATAAAAGACATTGATTTATGGCTAGAAGACAAATAAAACCCAACAAGAAAAAACCATTAATTATTATTTGTTCCGAAGGTGGTAAAAAATCTTCAGAATATTATTATTTTAGACACTTTTCTACTAGAAATTTAAGAATTCAATTTTCTACAGGTAATAGTACTGATCCCAAAGGAATGTTAGAAGATTTATTAAAATATATACATAATGAAGATATAGCATCAGAAGATAATTGTAGAATATTCTTAATACTAGATACTGATTTAAATGAGAGACGTATAAATGAAATAAAAGAAATAGAAGGTGAATGTGTAAAAAACAATATAGAAATAATAACATCATCTCCAACATTTGAAATATGGTATATAATGCAATATCGAAATAATAGCTTAAAATTTCAAACAATTAGAAAAGTAAAAAGAGAATTACAATATTTAAATGGTACGTATACAGAAAGCATGGATATGTATAAAATAATTAAAAATCAAACAATTAGTGCAAGAAATACTGCAAAGTCTCTTGAACAACAAATCATTAAAAATAATGAAGATTTATTGAAATCAAATCCCCACACTAGCATATACAAAGTATTAGATGCAATTGATGAATTTAATAAAATGATTTAACTCATTCCGGATCGGCCAAATTCTGACTAATCCGGAATTAACTCCGGATTTGCCAAAAAAGATCAAACCCCCATTAATTTCTTAATTTCTTTTGGTTTGATCTTTTTATTTGTCTTAATCTTAAGTTTATAATTAAGTTTACCTACACACCAATCAGCACTAATGCCCGATAATTCACATATTCCTTTTAAATCAGCTGTTCTAATTGTTCTAACTCCCTTTTCATAGTGGGTAACTAAAGGTCTACTAATATTTAATTTTTGAGCCATCTTATCTTGCGTAATATTAAGTTCTTTTCTAATTTCTTTTAAATGACTTCCTAAAAGTTTTAAGTCAATCTTTTCTACTTTAATAATATTTCTATTAATCTTTTCACAAAACCCAAACATATAATCAAAAGAAACATTATAATTATTACATATTTTATTAATATGTTCTACACTAAGACCAGTATATCCATTTTCAATATCTGATACATAACTTTTAGATATACCAAGCATTTCTCCAAATTCTTTTTGCGTTAATCCATGATTAATTCTTATGTTTCTAGCCTTATCTTCTACCACCGTAATATTCCGGACAATTTTTTCCATATTTTTCCACCAATAACATTATCTAAAAGAAAGTAATCAATTTTAATAAAAGTACGAAAATTGTAACAAAAATATTGATTTTT
>CALWAA010000141.1 GCA_944372725.1 uncultured Bacilli bacterium
CATCCGTTCCAAACGAGATCCATACAGAAGAAGCATCTAAGACGCCCAAGGTTGTTCAAAAAGACAGCGTTGGACAAGTTCAGAAACCGGCAAATATGACTTCTCCGGAAAACTTGCATATTCAGCCTTATAACCCAGTTGCATCTCTTTTTGAAACATATACGCCTTATATTGTTCCTACACTGGTTAAACTTGGCAACTATATGTCTGCCACAAAAAATATCCCAGCGCGTCAAACAAATGAAGCGGACGTTGCTGAACGTCAAAGATTGTCAAATCTTTGGGAACAGAAAGTTCTATCCGAACGCAGGAATGCAATAGAAGCGGAAAAACGGCGCATCGCAGAAGAAGACCGGAAAAATGCGATGAACTTATATTTGACGGGAGGTTTCTGATGCAGTCAGCAAGTTTGAAAGATTTTATCATTGAACTTTTTCGGGACTATGAAGCAAACCGCCAAATTATCGAACCGAAATGGAGAAAAAACTGGGAGGCATACAAAGCTGTAACTGGGAAACGTCTGGATCAGAAAATTGGACTTGGCAATAAAGATTCCGATGATCCTGATGAAAACGATTGGAGAAGCCGAACGGTTGCTGACATAACCAGAGTCAAAGTAAATGCCGGGAAAATACTTGTTTCCGATGTCTTGCTTTCCGGTGGAGAGATTCCGATGATGCTGAAAGAAAACCGGAATATCGGAGATGTTGTAAATACTGTTCTGGAACAGGTTGAAAAAGACTCGACCGATTCTTTACGCTCGGAAGAAATTTCTCCGGTTTCCGAAAATGTCTTGAAAATGACAAAACTGATTAAGGAGCAGTTGAAGCGCGGGAATGCGGAAAAAGTTCTTCGGAATGCGATTCTTTCTGCGGCTGTTTATGGAGAAGGTGTTTCAAGAATCGTTTCAAATACTTACACATTTCGTCGTTTTAATCCCGTAGGGGAATCATGGAAGTCAGATACGGTTGAAGATTTTGGGTTGAAACTGGAACCTGTGAGTGTATGGGATTTTTTCACGGATCTTGAAGACAACGATATTCACCACAATGCAGGACTTTTTCTCCGAACCAGGATGTCTCGTTTTGAAGTTATGGAAAAATTCCGCGATGATCCATTGCTGATAAAAGGTTCTCTTGAACGGATCAACCGCGATCGCATTTCGGAATCTGGTCCGATTGATTCCAGTGAATCCCCTGGCAGACTTCTAATCAACAAACGAAAAAAGGATTTGCGAGTTCTGGAATTCTGGGGACGTGTCCCAGAATATCTTGTTCAAAACATGGAGCAAAATCAGGAATTCGCATCAACAGGTTTAGTGGAGTCTGAAAATGAACAAACGGAAATCATGGCGGTCATTGTAGAAGACACCATTGTGAAATTTTCCAGAATTGAAAATGGGACAAGACCGTTTTTCCGGGTTTATTGGGAATCCGGGATTGATGATATTCACGGGCAATCCATTGCGGACAACATGAATCTCATGCAAGATTCACTGAATTCATTTATGCGTTGTTTCGAGGATAACAAAAAATTGTCCTCCAACATTCTGCTTGCGGTCAAGCCTTCCATGCTTGAGAATCCTGTTTCTCTCGAAGAAAAAATTGTTCCGGGGAAGGTTTATAAACTTTCAGAGAGTGCCCGGAGTGCATCTGAAGCAATTCAGAGCATTACGATTCCTGATATCGGGCGTTCTCTTTTGGATGGGATTCAAATGTATGAGGAACGCGGCAACAACAATTCCATGATTCCGGAAATTGCGTATGGGATTCAACCAGGGGGATCCACTACGGCAACTGAAGTTCAAATGAGAAATGAAAAAGCCGGAAAATACATTTCGGACATCATAAAAGGATTTGATTGCGACTGGATCGAGCCGGTTGTCCGCTTTTTCTATGAATGGAATATGGATGATCCCCGAGTTCCATTTACATTCAAAGGTCAGTATGATATTCAAGCTCTTGGGTATCATTCCTACCAAGACAAGATTCTCCGTATGAATCGTATTCGTGATATGCTTTCCATGGCCTTATCCAATGATGCGCTGTTCCAGAAATTGAATTTGAACTCCCTTCTTTCCGAATGGATGAAAGCAAATGAGCTGGAACCCGATCTGTTTATTTCCTCGGAAGGAAGTATGGATTCGCCTATGGTTCAGCAGTTTGCGCAATCTGTTGAACAGCGTTTTGCACAACTGGAACAGCAAATTCAAGAATTCAGTCGTCAACTTCCTTCTCTTGTTCTTGGGTCAGAATTGGAAGCGGAAGAACGCCAGGCGAAAATTGAGAAATTGAAAGCAGAAACAGAAAAGATTCAAAGCGATACTGTGAACGCCGGCGACAAAGCGAGAACAGAAAGAGCAAAGGCAATTGCCGAGATTCAAGCCAAAAGCCGGGAAAACGAACGACGGGAGCAGGAGGTGTTATGAAATTTTCATTGAATACCTTCTCGGGGATCTGCCCGGCAACGGATGCACGTCTTCTACCCGGAGATACATCCCAGATCGCTCATAATTGTATTTTGAAAAGCGGGAAAATTATTCCGCTCCGCAAAAACACAAAAGAAAAAGACTGTTCGGCATCGACTCGTACAGTTTTCCGTCAAAATGGAGAATGGGTTGAATTGGACTTTGATGCAGATTGTGTTCCCACTCCGGTAAACGAGGATCAGTATGATAGAATTTATTTTACTGGACACTCAGATGGATATTTGAGAATGCGCGGAAAATTTGACGGGTCGAATTATTCTATTCGTCGAGTTTTTGTCCCAAAGCCGTCCGGTCCTCCGGAAGCCAAGTCATCTGCCTATTTTGATGTTGAGAATTTGGAAGAGAA
>CALWAA010000142.1 GCA_944372725.1 uncultured Bacilli bacterium
GACACAGAAAATATGCCAGTGCTTACAAAACTCATGTCTTGGAAATATGGTTTTGAAACACCATTCAAGTCAGACATTTATTTTGTCAACACAAAGCAGTTTACCAATCAAAAGTGGGGGACAGTAAATCCAATTCTTGTGCGTGACAAGGACTATGGCGCGGTTAGAATACGCGGCTTCGGCAACTATTCATTCAAGGTTGACGATGCTTATGTGTTTATGCAAAACTTGAGCGGAACAAACACCAAGTTTGAAACTTCGCAGATAACTGACTACCTAAGAAGCATGGTTGTATCAGGCATTTCAGATGCAATCGGTGAAAGCAAGATTGCAGTGCTTGATATGGCGGCAAACTTACAAGAACTTTCAAAGATAGTTCAAACAAAGGTTGCAGAAGATTTCAAAAAGATAGGTATTGAACTTACAAACTTTGTTTTTGAGAGTTTCTCACTTCCAGAAGACCTTGAAAAAGCCCTTGATAAGAATACTACACTTGGCATGTATAGAAATAATATGGACGTTTACACTCAGATGGAGACACTCGAGGCTATGAAAGAAGCGGCCAAAAATCCAGGAGCTGCAGGTGGAACAATGGGTGCTGGTATGGGTCTTGGCATGGGCATGGGACTTGGAAATATCTTTGCAAACAATATGCAACAGATGCAAAATATGAATAATCAAAATCAAGCTCAAGCAAATAAACAGCCGCAAAGAACCTGCCCAAACTGCAATGCCGTGCTTCACGGAAATCCTAAATTCTGCCCAGAGTGCGGGCAAAAGCTCAAATTAGTTTGCCCAGACTGCGGAACAGAAGTAAAAGCAAATGCTAAATTTTGTCCAGAATGTGGAAGGAAACTTAAATAATGGAAAATGAAGTAAAAGAAACAAACGCCGAGCAAGCTCAAGAGCAAGACGTGAGTAGTAAACTTTATAGTGACGACAACCTAGAAGTCACAACCTTTAAGTGTGCTAATTGTGGTGGTGAAGCAGTTTTTGACCCAAGCACACAAAAGATGCATTGTCTGTATTGTGGAAGTTATTTTGAAGTTGACAATCACACGATAGTTGAAGAGCGAGACTTAGGTGAACTTTTGAAGAGCGGCAATGTTTGGGAAGACGCGGAAGTATATCAGTGCAAAAGCTGCGGGGCAAAAGAGATACTTGACGGGCAAGAGATTTCAATGAAGTGTCCGTTTTGTGGTACAAGCAATATAGTAAAAACTGAAGAATTGCCAGGGCTTAAACCGCAAGGCATCACACCTTTCAAAATTGATAGGGCACAAGCGAAAAATATTGCTACCACATGGGCAAAGAAAAAGAAATATGCACCAAGAGATTTCAAAAGGTCGCTCAAACTTGATAAAATACATGGTATTTACAACCCTGTTTTCACTTTTGACGCTTTGACGAAGAGCTCGTATAATGGAACGCTCGGCAAATATATAACTAGATATAGATATGAGCATGGCAAGAGAGTTGCCCATACTGAAACTCGTTATTTTAGGATAAGTGGGTTTCAAGATGTCACTTTTGATGACCTTTTAGTTCAAGCCTCAAATTCAATTCCATCTGATATCATCAAGGATATTGAGCCTTTTCCAACAAAGAAGGCACTTGAATATAGAACAGACTATTTGCGTGGATACTTTGCAAATACATATAATAAGTCGGGGCAAGAATGTTGGGATGAGTGTAAGGCAGCAATGAACAATAGCATAGAGAGACAGATTCTCAAACGCTATGACTATGACGTCAAGGTTGCTCTTCATGTTAACACCGCTTTTCTAAATGAACAATATAAATATGTGTTAGTTCCAATCTATGTAGGTCATTATAACTATAAAAATAAACTTTATAACTTTTATATCAATGGTTATAACGGAAAAATTGGTGGGAAAACACCAATCTCGGCACTAAAAGTTACATTTACAGTTATATTATCACTGCTTTTGGTTGCTGGAATTATATTGTTATTCATGTATTTATAGGAGGGAATATGAACTGGAGTGAAATAGCGTTTATTTGCGTATCGGCGGTGCTTTTGATTGTTGTCATCGGCTGGTTTGTAACAGCAAAGCAGCAAAAAACAAAGGATAAAGATAAAAAAGTCGACGATTATGAGATAATTGACGGCGTGAGATACACCAAAGATGACAAGGTGATTGAAGAAAATGGCAAGGTGAAAGTTACGCTAAAGAAGGGCGACATCATGCTTGAACGCGGTAGAGAATATAAGGTTGGCAAAGATTTGCTAGCTGGCAAATATACCGTTTTAACAGGCGACGAAAATACTCAAGAGATAAATATAAGAATAGGCGGACTTGTTAAAGAATATAAACATTTTTCTTCGATTGTATTGACTGACGGGGATGTAATCTCTGCAGTTTCTGCAAATGTAGTTTTAAGATAGGAGGGTTTTATGGGAAGAAATTTATGGTATAAACTGCTTGGTGCATTGCTTGTTTTGGTGGCGGCAGTACTTTGGATTTTGTCGCTAACAGTGCCTGAAAAATTTGGATTTTTCTCTCTTGCTTGGGCAGGAGTGATAATCTGTGGCGGACTTGGACTTATTTTGATTTTGCAAGGTTGTTTTCAAAAAAACGCAAACACTATCAAAAAATTGAAAATTTGGTTTGGTATTGTGCTTGTTATTTGCGGTGTGCTTTGTCTTATTTCAGAGCTTGCAATACCTGATAACCTTGTGATACCAATTATTGCAATAGTTGTTGCAGTTGGACTAATTATCACGATTATTGCGTCACGCGGTAGTAAGTGGGATGAAGGCGATAATCACAAAATAGGCTACAAAAATTATCATGATTGAAAGGCTGAAGAAGAGAAGGCGGCAGAAAAAAACAAAG
>CALWAA010000143.1 GCA_944372725.1 uncultured Bacilli bacterium
GCAATAGCCATCTGGATTCTATCAATAATAAAATCGTCAATTTTAAAAGCCATCTTATTTCCTCCTTTTTTATTTTTAATATTTTATTTATATAGCTTTATATATTAAATCGGACAAAATAAAAAAAGACTTATTTATATAAGTCTCTCATCCAATTCAATTCTTCTTTTAGATTTAATTTACTGGTATCAAGCATTCCTGAATACATTCCAGACATTAAAGCTCTTACACTTTCATAAGTCTGTAATCTTTTTACACTATCCATAAATTCTACAATACCAACTTCTTTTAATTCATTTTTTTTATATTTAAAACCAGGATGATTCACCATGGCTGAGATAAGAGGATACAAGAATGATTTTTTTTTTTTTTTTTTTTCTCTTCTTTTCTTTTCAATTTCAAGATTCATTCTTTCTTCGTCAATTATCCATTGCTTAGTAGTTTTACCCTTTACATTTACTTCAACTTTAGGATGAATATCAAACATACATCTTAAATAATCCACAATTCTCAAATAAACAAGTTCATCTATTACAATTGCATCATCAATATTAGTTGGAATTTTATTTCCATTTTCATCCCTCGGAATATAAACAAGAATAATATTCTTATCTTCTCCGTTATCTTTAATGTAAGGTATAAACCAAGAAAGATTTAAATCTCCAAGTACTAAACGTGTGTCATCCGGAGTAAAACTTCTAATTAGTTTTATAAATAATTCATAATCACTAATTTTAGTCCAATCAATTCCCATATTCCATAATTGTAATCTTACGCTTGTTGTATTTGCACATAATGTAGCCATTACAGAATAAAATTTAGAATCACCAAATTCTATGATATCACCCAATGTAGGTTGTGTAATACATATTCTATCAGTTACCCAATAATCTTCTCCAAAGTACATCTTCAATTCATCATATTCAAATAAGTTACCAGCCACATTATCTATGTTTTCCATAAGCAACACTACCATTCTTAGCTTTATTCACTAAGTTATTAGGAGTAACTGTCTCATAGATAAATTCTCTATAATAATAACCATTCTCTGAAATACGACCAACATCAGATACTTTTTCTATATGCATACCAAAAACATTCGTCCAGTCAAATTCATTCTTAATAATAGCTGCTAATAAATCTTGTCGTGCAATACCCCAATCAGTAATACATTCGTCTTCATGAGATATAGTTCTAAATATAATATTCTTTTCTAACAATACTGCATTTCCATTATATTTTGAAACGTCATTAACTTCAAAACAAATAAAATTTCTAACTTCACTTTGAGCACCAGGAATTTTTAAATAATTAAATATATTCACATTTCTATAAGAAGCTCCATATAAATTTCCATTTATATCAACATCTTTTTCTAAAGATTCGTTATGTAAAGTCCACAGAATGTCCTGATTATCAGTCAACATTTTCATGATTAAATATTTATATCTTTCAGTATCATCATAACCATCTCCAATACCATCTCTATGACTTCTTTCAATTACATCTTGCATTTCTGGAGATAGTTTAGGTGATTTTTCTTTAACTTCAAAAGTCATTAAATCAATACCTCCATTTCAGCAAAATCATAATAAGTTCTTTGTTCATCATAGATTGCCACTTTAACAATGTATTTCGCAATAACTTTATTAATCGCAGCAATAGTAAAAGTATTGTTGGTGTCATCAATTTCAACTTCAAAATATCCATTTAAATCATTCAAATTGTTAGTGTATTCCACGTTATCAACAAACAAATGCCATTCACAAGGAACAGTAGTATCTGTATCTGATATTGCTTGAATTACTAATGGCTGACCATGAACATAAAGTTTATTACTAACATCTGATAACTTCCATATAATACTTTCTTCAATTGGCTTTACAATCGGTGGAAGAGTAGAAGTATAATAATCACATATCATATGCATTACTTTTCCTCTGCCATCACCTATATCAATTTCTTCACATAAATCTGTGTGTTCATTGAAAAGTGTTTGGCTTAGAGAACCTTTTGTAATACCAAAAGGAGATGTATCTGTTATCTTTGTAACTCCATATGTTTTAGGGTGATCTGTACTATCAGCAATCATAAATCTTGTATCATAATCAAGATATCTTGTGTCTCTATTAGTAGGAAATACAAATGTGGCTATATTATCAACAACCTTAGTAAATCCATCACTAGTAGTTCCATCATTATAACTATTTGCTTCCAAAATACATCCCAAACATCTGTGGTATTTTCTATCACTATCTAACCATTCAAATTCCCAATCACATTTCAAAACATTATATCTATCAAATTCGCTTTGATCCTTACCTACAATAAGCCATTTTTCAATTTCTTTTGTATTATCATTTAAAACATCAATATAAAGTCCAAGTCTATGTTTTTTATCAGTAGAAGTATCATAATCAATTTCAGGATTAATTCCTGTTTTAAATTGAACCCAATACTCGACCTGATTACCTCCAAAAGTGAATGTTTTTGTTTTTATGAATCTAAATTCAATTTCTTCAATTTCCTCTAAATCACAAGTATAAATCATTCCTTTTCTGTAGGTGGTAGAATTAGAAAAAGTTTCATCAAATACCATATTAGACATTACTTTTAATTGATTCCCTATAGGTGTAGTAGGATATAATCTTTGCATTTCTTCAAAGGTAGGCATTTAATCACCTTCCTTTAATTTTTCTATCTCTGCACCCGCATCAAGAATTAACTTTCTATAAATATGAAAATAGAAATCTTCTAATTTATTAAATTCTTTTAATGCAGCCTGAAGTAAACTCATTGTAGTAACAATTTCTGGTTGGTTCATGAGTAAATCATTCATCCCACCTAACTTTAATAATAATCCTTCAAAACACTTATTCACATCTACATTCTCATATTCACTAGATGTTTTAGGGTCTACACATAATAATAAAAAGAAAATAGAACCTCTCAATGATTTTTTGGTTTGTGCGATTTGTTCTTGTGTAAAATCTCCATATAAATTCTTCATTAAATCACACCTCCAACATAATCATTATTATTAGAGTTGTAATCTTTGATGGTTTTCCTTAGCTGCTTTTCTAATACATCTAACCTATCCATGTTATTCTTATAAGGATCTATAAGCATCTTTTCATCTTTACCACCAATAACTTTAGCTCTATTTATAGCAGTATCAATGTTATATTGATTCCATGAAATTTTCATGAATTTCGAAAGTACATCTATAACAAAATTATCTGTATCATATGTTTCAGAAGGATTTTTTAACTCAAAAGTCAATTCTTCTAAATAGTCATCTAATGAAACATTAGAAAATAATTCTTTAATATATGGTGTCGCAATAGCATTATGCAACCATTGATGCATATATTCTCTTGCAACTTCTTTTTCTAATTTAAAAAAATCTTTATCAACAATTAAGTAAAAAGCACTGTAAATTTTATCGTAGG
>CALWAA010000144.1 GCA_944372725.1 uncultured Bacilli bacterium
AGAAATGTTGATAGATAAAATAAATAAAATTTAGAAAGATGGGGATTTTGGATGAATGATATTATTTTAAAAAATGAAGTAAAACTAACAAGTTTAATTTATGAAATTAGAGGAAAACAAGTAATGCTTGATAGTGATTTAGCAAGGCTTTATGGTTGTGCTAATGGAACAAAAACAATTAATCAAGCAGTAAAAAGACATATCGAAAAATTTCCTAATGATTTCTACTTTCAATTAACATATGAAGAATTGTTAAATTTGAAGTCCCAATTTGGGACTTCAAGTTGGAAAGAACATGGTGGGCAAAGAAAACTTCCTTATGTATTTACAGAACAAGGCGTTGCCATGCTTGCTACAGTTCTTAGGACACCTATCGCATCACAAGTAAGCGTAAATATTATATGTGCTTTTGTTGCTATGCGCAAATATATATCTGCAAATTTAATAGAGCAAAAATATATTAACGACTTAGTATTAGAAGACCATGAGAAAATAAAAGTACTTGAAACTTCATTTAATCAATTTGAAGAAAAGAGAAAGATAAGTGAAATTTATTTTGATGGGCAAATATATGATGCTTATTCTAAGATATTAGATATTTTTCATAGTGCTAAAAAAGAATTAATTATTATTGATAGTTATGCTGATAATGTGATACTTGATATGATTAAAAGATTAAATATATCGGTGTTATTAATTACGAAAAGTAATGGTTTATTAACTAATCAAGATATAGAAAGATATAATAAACAATATCATAATTTAACAATAAAATATGATAATACTTTTCATGACAGATATTTTATACTAGATAATGAAGTACTTTATCATTGTGGGGCTAGTATTAATAGGATTGGGTATAAAACTTTTTCTATTACTTTAGTAGGTGATGATAGTATTAGAGAAATGTTGATAGATAAAATAAATAAAATTTAGAAAGATGGGGATTTTGGATGAATGATATTATTTTAAAAAATGATGTAAAAATTGAAAGTTTAATTTATGAGATTAGAGGCAGACAAGTAATGCTTGATAGTGATTTAGCACGACTTTATGGTTGTGCTAATGGAACAAAAACGATTAATTTAGCAGTTAAAAGACATATTAATCGATTTCCAAAACGATTTATGTTTCAATTAACTATTGAAGAAAGTGAAAATATTCGGTTTCAACTTGAAACCAAATATGGGAAAATGGAAACTCGTGGAGGAAAATATAATAAGCCATATGTATTTACAGAAGAAGGTGTTGCCATGCTTGCAACAGTACTTAGAACACCAGTAGCTGAAGAAGTAAGCATTAGAATAATGGATGCTTTTGTTTCTATGCGTAAATATATATCAAAAAATTTAGTTGAACATCAAAATCTTTACGATTTGGTATTAGAAGATCATCATAGAATTAATAAACTTGAAGATACATTTCAAAAATTTGAAGAAAAAAGGAAAGTACATGAAATTTATTTCGATGGACAGATATATGATGCCTATTCGAAAATATTAGATATTTTTAATGGTGCTAAAAATGAATTAATTATCATTGATAGTTATGCCGATAAAAAAATACTTGATATTGTTAAAGATTTAAATATAAAAGTGGTTATTATAACTAGGAAAAATAATTTATTAAAAGATTCAACGATAGAAGAGTATCATAAAGAATATCATAATTTAACATTAAAATACAATGATACATTCCATGATAGATATTTTATATTAGATAATGAAATAGTTTATCATTGTGGGGCCAGTGTTAATCGAATTGGCTATAAAACTTTTTCAATTAATTTGATTGATGATAGTGATATGCGTGATTTATTAATTGATAAAATAAATAATATTTAGAAGAATGGAGGTTTGGATGAAAGATATTGTGTTAAAAAATGATGAGATAATTGAAAATTTAATTTATGAGATTAGAGGCAGACAAGTAATGCTTGATAGTGATTTAGCACGACTTTATGGTTGCGCTAATGGAACAAAAACAATTAATTTAGCAGTTAAAAGACATATTAATCGGTTTCCAAAACGATTTATGTTTCAATTAACTATTGAAGAAGTAAATAGTATTTCAAGGTTTCAATCTGAAACCTTAGAATTAGAACAAGGTAAATATTCTTGATAAATTGCGGTTTCAATCTGAAACCACAAAAATAAGCAATATGTCTAGAACTTTACCATATGTCTTTACAGAAGAAGACGTTGCTATGCTTGCCACAGTTCTTAGAACACCAGTAGCTGAAGAAGTAAGTATCAAAATAATGGATGCTTTTGTTTTAATGCGCAAATATATATCTAATAATTTATTAGAACAGCAAGCTATTAAAAGTAAATTATATGAACATGATTTGGAAATTAAAGCATTAAAAGATACATTTAAATGTTTTGAAGAAAAGAGAAAGATAAGTGAAATTTATTTTAATGGACAAATATATGATGCTTATTCTAAGATATTAGATATTTTTAATAGTGCCAAAAAAGAATTAATTATTATTGATAATTATGCTGATAAAAAAATACTTGATATTGTTAAAGATTTAAATATAAAAGTGGTTATTATAACTAAGAAAAATAATTTGTTAAAAGAGTCAATGATAGAAGAGTATCATAAAGAATATCATAATTTGATAGTAAAATATAATAATACATTTCATGATAGATATTTTATATTAGATAATGAAATAGTTTATCATTGTGGTGCTAGTAT
>CALWAA010000145.1 GCA_944372725.1 uncultured Bacilli bacterium
TGGTTGACAAGCAATAAATTTATTACCTTTTCTAATATTGATTTTTCCCTTATTTTATGCTACTTTCCGCAACATTGTTTATATTTTTTGCCCGAACCACATGGACATAATTCATTTCTACCAATTTTATTAACTCTTTTTGGTGTAGCTTTCTCTTTTTCTTTTCCATCATTAGCTTTTCCATCTAGTGTTTGTTTTCTTGTAACATTTTGTCTAATCTCAGCATTAAGAAGTAATGTCGCAATTTGATTATCTATTCTAGTAAGCAAATCTTCAAATAATTCAAATCCTTCCATTGTATAAGCTTGAACTGGATTAACTTGACCATAACCACGTAATCCAATACCTTCTTTTAAATGTTCCATAGCACTCATATGTTCTACCCAGTTAGAATCAATTACACGTAATGAAATAGCTTTCTCAAAATCATCACTTACTGGAACATCTTTAATTTTTTCTTCATAATCTTTAATTACTAAATCAGTAATATAGTTTTCAGTTTCTTCATCATTTAAATCTTTAATATCCACAAATTTCAAATTATTCTTCTTTAAATAATTATTATTAACATATTCAGTAATATCATCTTTATCTGCTTCTGTTAAATAACCCTCTGGTTCAATATGTCCAGCACAAACATCATGAATAACATTCTTAAATGTTTCTATAACACGTTCATGAATAGAATCCATATCAAGTATTTCATTACGTCTAGCATAAATAATTTCTCTTTGTTCATTTAAAACATTGTCATAATCAAGTAAGCTCTTACGAATATCATAGTTATTACCTTCAACTTTCTTTTGAGCAGACTCAATAGAACGAGTTAGTGCTTTACTTCTTATCGCTTGTTCTCCTACACCCATAGACTCTAACATAGATTTAATTCTATCCGTACCAAATCTTCTCATCAAGTCATCTTCAAAAGAAACAAAGAATTGACTCATACCAGGGTCTCCTTGACGACCAGCACGACCACGAAGTTGGTTATCAATACGACGCGATTCATGACGTTCTGTTCCAATGACACACAATCCACCAAGCTCTCTTACGCCTTCACCAAGTTTAATATCGGTACCACGACCAGCCATATTAGTAGCCAGAGTAATAGCACCTTTTTCACCGGCTTTAGCAATAATTTCCGCTTCCCTTTCATGATTTTTAGCATTTAACACTTCATGCTTTAAATGAGCTTTTGTAAGTAAACTACTTAAATATTCATTAGCTTCGACACTAATAGTACCAATTAATATCGGTCTACCTGTCTCATGAATTTCTTTAACTGTATTAATAATTGCCTTATATTTAGCTTTTTGATTGGCATAAACTAAATCAGCCAAATCTTCACGGATAACCGGTTTATTCGTAGGAATTTGTATTACATACATATTATAAATATTTCTAAATTCTTCTTCTTCCGTTTTGGCTGTACCAGTCATACCCGAAAGCTTATTATACATTCTAAACAAATTTTGGAATGTAATCGTAGCCATTGTTTTAGTTTCCGTATTAATAGTAACTCCTTCTTTAGCTTCAATCGCTTGATGAAGTCCTTCACTAAACTGTCTTCCTTGCATTAAACGACCGGTAAATTGGTCAACAATAACCACTTTATCATCTTGAACAACATAATCCACATCTTTTTTAAAGCCATAATTAGCTTTTAAAGCTTGCGTTAAATGATGAACTAATGCCGTATTATCGATATCATATAAATTCTTCAAATTAAATATTTTTTCAATCTTTTTACTTCCTTCTTCTGTTAGTGATACACTTTTTGTTTTAGCATCCACCACAAAATCATCAGTTTCATTTAGCTTCTTAACTGCTCTATCAGCATCGATATACAAATTATTAGATTGCATCCTACCCCCAGAAATAATAAGAGGAGTTCTAGCTTCATCAATTAAAATAGAATCCACTTCATCGACAATACAATAATTTAAAGGACGTTGCACTCTTCTTTCTGCTTGCACAACCATATTATCTCTTAAATAATCAAATCCAATTTCATTATTCGTCGAATAAGTAACATCACAATTATATGCTTCCTGTTTTTCTTTAGGACCAAGTTCTCTTAAATTAAGCCCCACTGTTAAACCTAAAAAGCGATAAATATTTCCCATCCATTCTGAATCACGGCGAGCAAGGAATTCATTAACAGTAACAACATGAACACCCTTACCAGTTAGCGCATTCAAATAAGTTGGCATTGTTTCGGTTAAAGTTTTACCTTCACCAGTCTTCATTTCTGCAATATTACCAAAATGAAGTGCTAAACCACCTAATATTTGCACATAATAAGGCTTCTCCCCAATAACCCGATAAGCTGCTTCTCTAGCTGTGGCAAAAGCAGGAACAATTAAATCATCAAGACTCTTTCCTTCAGCTAGTTCTTTTTTAAACTCTTCTGTTTTTGCTTTTAATTCATCATCACTTAACTTAGAATATTCTTCATCAAGTGCTACAATTTCATCAGCAATTTTCTCAAATTTCTTTAATTCTTTATATTCTGTATCAAATAGTTTCCTAAAAAAACTCATAATATCCACCTTCCATAACCAAGATTATACCATACTTCACTTCTAATTTATAGCTTTTTTAAATCTGTGTTCATTAAAATATTGATATCCCGTTTAGGTATAAATTTAAATTTGGATATCCCGAAATAAAAATACCCATATGCATGATCCTTTGATACAATATTTTTTGTTCAGAAAATTATGTATTGGAGGTATGTATATGGGTCGTAATTATTCTAACAAAAATTTTACTAATTTGGAATTGGGAAATATTGAATTTTATTTAAATGAAGGAAAAAGTCCTGCAGATATTGCTAATAAACTAGATCGTGATCCTTCTGGTATTCGTAAAGAAATAAAAAACTACTCATCTTATTTTGGTGTTGCCAGAAAATGTTCTAATTGTTTAAACAAAGATAATTGTCATCAAAAGTTTTTATGTGATAAAATTGTTGATCAAATAAAATGTTCTCAGTGTAAGTATTGTCGTGATGCCGTTAAAGTCTGTCCTAATTATAAGGTAGAAAATAATTGTGATTTTCTAAAGAAAAGTCCTCATGTTTGTAACGGATGTGAACTTTATTTTAAATGTAAAAAAGTTAAAATAAAGTATCATGCTGAATCTGCCATAAAAAAGCATAATGTTGTCCAAAAAGTTTCTAGAATTGATACGAAAGCAGATAAAGTTCCTCAAGAATTTAAGAATTATATATCTGATAGAATTAAAAATGGTATTTCTCCTGATGTTATTTTAAATACTTTACCTGATAAATTTAAAATGTTTAAAATATCCACTCCCACTTTATATAGTTGGATTAATAAAGGACTTCTTGACTGTTGTAATCTTGATTTAAGAAACAAAGTATCTAGAGTTAGATATGGAACTAGTACAGTAAAAAGAAATACAGTAAAAGGTCATCAATTAAACGGGAGAAGTATTGAAGATTTATCCATAGACGAAAAAGAGAATAGACCTTTAGGAGTTGCTGAATTTGATACAGTAGAAGGCATTAAAGGTGGAGAATTAATATTTACAATAATGATTCCTTGTTTTTCTTTCATGCTTGGTTTTAAAATATCATTTAAAACTCAAGAAGAAATTGGCAAAAAATTAGATGAATTAGAAAAACATTTAAAAAGATATTTTTATATATTATTTAAAAAAGTAATTCCCGATAATGGCCCTGAATTTACTAATTTTAATATACTTGAAAAATCTATATTTCCTGATTTAGAAAAAAGAATGGAAGTATATTATACTCATACTTATGCTTCTTATGAAAAACCACATATAGAAAATAACCATATCTTACTTAGATGGTTAATAAAAAAAGGCTTTGACATAACTGAATTATCTAGTGAAGATATTTTTGATATTATCAATCGTCTAAATAATTATCCTAGACCATCTAAAGGTTATAAAACTCCTTTACAATTATTAGAAGAAACTTTAGGAAGTGAAATATTAGAACTTTTAAATTTACATCATATTCCAATTGAAGAATTAAATATGAAAGATATGATAATAAAAAATCAAGAGCGAACAAAGTGAGTTCATCTTGACTCTTGATTTTTTATTTCATATCATTATAATTTTTTAGCCAATAAAGTTTCACTTTATTGCTTATCAATTAAATAATTCGGGATATCCAAACGGGATATCCTAACTTAAATTAACCCTTTTTTAAATCTGTCTGCCTTCTTTCTTTGAAAGTGATATTCATAATATTTTCGAATAGAAGAATGTTTGTAATATCTTTTAATCAAATACCTGCATGTCTTCTTAAAATATCTTTCCTTTTCCTCACTAGATATTTGACAAGAATAGCTATTAGAATGAATGACATGATAATATCCATAATAATTCAAATTAATAATCCTTTTTGATTTACAAATAATATCTGGAATACTAACCGTATCTTCATATATTTTATAATTTCTAATTTTTAAATTATGATTTTTAAAACAGTAAAGCCAAAAAACACCATAACGTAACTCTGGCACTGAAAACTTTCTTAAAGCCTCATATCCATTATTAAAAACACTTTCTTCAGGATAAATAAACTTATTATCATACAAAAATAAATCTTTATCTACCAAAATTGGAGCAAACCTTATCACATCATATCCTTGATACAAAGATAACGTATAAAATAAATTAACATCAACATAATCATCCGCATCAATAAACATAACATAATTACCACTAGCATATTTTAAACCAACATTTCTAGCATATCCAATATGATTTTTTTTAGAACGAATAATTTTAAAATGTTCATAAGGAAAAGATTGAATAATGGAAATACTATTATCAGAAGACAAATTATCCACAATAATAATTTCATACGGAAGCATCTTATTTGCGAATATAGATTCTAAACATTTTCTAATAGTTGCTTCATTATTATGAACCAATATGATAACACTAATTTGCAAACTCCTCACCCCACATAAACCTAAAAAACTCTATCTTATCGATAAAGTTTTCTAATCTATTTTTTTGGATAAAATCCCCTTTTTAATTCATCTCTTTTTCTTAAAAATCCATTTTCATTATCAAGTCTAACATCTTCCCCACATATAACACAATGTTGCAAATTAGTGCCAAAAGCTTCATAATTGCTTATCGTATGCCCATGCATTTCACATATCATTTTGCCAAGAAGCATTTTTTGATGTTCAAATTCATCTATTTGTTTTTGTAAATCACTAACTTTTCTATCTATTTCCTCTACCTTAGGTAAAACTTCAAAAAACAAATATTTTTTATCAAAAACAAGTTGTAATAATACATTGTATGATATTCCTAACTTTTCTGCCTTTTCTTTTAAAAGTTTGCAAAAGCTATCCATATCTTTACTATGTGCTTCATGCCATAAAGTAAGTAATGTTAGTCTAAGTTCTTCAGTAATTTCCATATCCAAAACCTCCAATACTTTTTTTATTTTACATTAATAATACCATAATTTCCATCACGTCTTTTATACATAACAGAAACACATTCTTCATCCACATTTTTAAATACGAAGAAATCATGATTTAATAATTCCATTTGTAAGATTGCTTCTTCTTCATCCATTGGTTTCGTTGTAATATTCTTTCTTTTAACAATCTTTAAATCTTCTTCTTCATCTTCATCATTTTCAACCGGGACATCAAATTGAATAACATTTTTATATCTATCATTTAATCTCGTTTTATTTTTGCGAATTTGTCTTTCAAGTTTATCCATAACTAAATCAATCGCTGCATATAAATCAGCATGTTTTTCTTCTGCTCTTAAAGTAAACTTACTAGTTGGTACTGTAACCTCAATTATTTGTTCATTATTTCGAACTCGAATAATAACACTTGCTTTAATATTTTTAGAACCCTCAAAATACTTATTTAAACGTTCCATTTTTTCCGTGATATAATCTTTAATAGACTTTGTAACAGTTATTTTATCTCCTCTAATATTTAATTCCATAAAATCCACCTAACTTTCTAAACTAATTATACCACGTTAGGGAGAAAAAAACTACTAAATTAAATAGTAGTTAATTCTTTTTCGCATACATCTACTGCTTGTAAGCCTTTAGAAGTTTCAATTAATTTAAAACTAACGATAGCTCCTTCTTTTAAAGTTTTGTAGCCTTCTTTAATTATTGCTGAATAATGAACAAAGATATCTTCAAGATCTTCATACTCTATAAAGCCATAACCTTTTTCGTTATTAAACCACTTAACTTTACCAATCATATCACACCTCACCTTCCTACCTCACATAAACCATATCACATGAGTAAGTTTAAAATCAAGAAAAAACGTTCGACAAATTCCGCAATAGATGAATACCTTGAGTTATAAACCAACCCAAAGATATCATATTTAAAGAATAAATAAAACCATAAATTCTGAAAACCCAAATATTAAGTTCAAAAAAGATTAATATCCACTTTATTAAATAAAAAAATAAATTTTAAACATCCAAAAAGTTACTTAAAGCAAACTATATTTATTACTCAATCATATTAAGTTATACTGAAAAAGTAGTGAGGTAGTAAAACATGAAAGAAAGATTTATTAATTCATCTTTAGCATTTATTATGAAATATCAAGAATGTGATGATTTAAAAATTAAAAAGCTTAAATATGGATTAGAAGGTATATATAGCACAATAGTTAAACTATTTGTAATTCTAATTATTGCAGGCATAACTAGAACCATCCAAATTACCTTATTATTCTTGTTATTCTATGCTGGTATTAGAACATTTAGCTTTGGCTGGCATGCAAAAAGCAATATAGCTTGTTGGATAAGTTCAATAACAATATACAACATAATACCCCTACTAATTTCTAAACTAACTATTCTAAACTATATTGGATATATAATTTTAGGTATAGCTCTTTTATCAATGATAATATGGGCACCTGCAGATACACCTAGACGTCCACTAATAAGAAAAGAACAAAGATTAAAAGGAAAATTATTATCCATTTTAGTAGTAATATTATATTTTATAATATATCTAATTACAGATATACAGATTATAAAAACTACTATCTTATATGCTCTAATAATACAAACAATTTTAATAAATCCACTAACCTATAAACTTACAAATACTCAATTTAATAATTATAAATATTATAAAAAGAAAATTGAATAGTGGTTTAAATTATTTTATATAAATTTAAACAAATTTAGAAGTAAAGGAGGTAAAAAGATGTTAGAAATGTTAGCAGGATTATTAAGTGGAGCTGCTTCTCTATCAATAGGACAAGCTCGTACTTATTGGTTAATCTTCGATGAACCAACATGTCCAGAAGAACTTTTATAATAAACTTACTAGTCTAAATTTAGGCTAGTTTTTTATTATGAAAATTAAAATTTAAACTGAAAATATTTTAATAATACAAATTACTTCTTAATACTTATTCTACTTGTTTTTATATGTCACCAATTTACTAACAAACATATTGTTAATTATTTTAACAGTTAAATCCACTTCCTTATTACGCAAGATTGAAAATAAACCCAAACCACTATGTTTTCTTTTAGTAGAATAATTTACAGTACCTAATTCGTCAACACTAATATTATCAGCAAAAGTGTTTTTTATTTCTATTATAATTTTATTATCATCTTCATATAAGTCTATAATTAACAATTTTTCTACACTTTTTTCACTAGACTCTAGAGCGTTATCTAAAGAAATCACCATCTTTTCTACCAGTACATTATATCTTCTAGGAGCTAATACATTAAATATATCATAATGAATACGATTATCAATTTTAATATCAAGTTTATTTAAATACGAATACACTTTTTGATATATAATACCATTTAATCCATACGGAATATCTTTTATATGATAAATAAAATCAATATTTGAATTAAACTCTTTAATTAGATCATCAATTAATAATCTAGCATTTTTATTTGAAACTGACTTAATACTTAAAAGTTTAGCCAAAAGATTATGTTTAAAAATTCTGTGCTCATCATCAATTTTCATATAAAAAACATTATTCTCCCTAAGAATATTAATAAATTTAATATTCTCCTTTGAATTAATTTTATATTTTAACAAAAAAAGAAAAGTAACAACTATTAATATTATAAAAAGTGACAATACAAAACTAATAGATAAATTCTCGAGATTTAAAAATAAAGTAGTACCAATCAAAAAAATAATTACAGTAAATGATAACAAAAGAAGATCTGGATATTCTATCTTGGTATAAACACTTAAAAGATATTCTACTATTTTACTACAAATTTTAGTCTTCGAAACCAACATCATGCTTATAAAAACAAAAATAGTCATAATTTCAGAAAGCCAAGGAAAAGAAAAATTAAATTTAAATATATACATAAAAAGAGAAATCAATATCATAGCCAAAAAATCAAAAAAAATACCATAAATCCATACCAATAACAAATAAAACAATAATTTTTTTGTTGGCATTGGATTTAAACTATAAAATAAAAATGGATAAAAGATAAAAAAGGAAAGCGTACTAATACTATTAAAACCTAAATATCTTAAAACGGATAAAAATAAAACACCAAACACAAATATTAAAATAGTATAAAATCTAATCGGTTTATGTGCTTTAGAAAACTTATAATAAATATAAGAAAAACTAAAAGTAGAAAACAAACTAACAACAAAATTAATATAATAACTATTCATTTTCCATCAACTTCTTATTCATTTTCGAAAGTAAATAAACTTTTTCACCATTATCAAGAATAAAATAACCTTCTTTATAATTCTTAACTTCAACATGGTCTTTATTAACAATACAAGACCTATGACATTGTACAAATCTTTTATCTAAATGTTCCATAATTTCTTTAATAGTCATAGATACTTTATATTTATTTGTAGGAGTGACAATAACTAGTTTTCTTTCTTCTGTATCTCTAGTAATATAAAGTATGGCTCTATAAAATACATTTAACTCTACATTATTCGCATTATACTTAAACATTTGATTATCAAAATTTCTTTTAAGTATCGCTTTAACATCCCTCTTAAATCTTTTATCAAACTCATGAAATTTTTCTAAAAAGCTAAAAACGCCATATACATTTCTATATGCACTTTCAAACATCTTATCATGATTCGTAATAAAAATAATCTCACTAACCCAATCTACTTCACGAATCATTTTAGCAATTGTAATACCACTTACTTTATTAGCAAGTTCAATATCCAAAATATAAACTTTATGTTCATCCACATTATTAATTTCATTCTTTAATTCTTGAGTAATTTTTGAAAATTTAAGAATTTTAGCATTATCGGTAATTTCATGAATTAAAGAACTGACATACTCTATTTCTTTTGTATCATCATCTACAACTACAAACTTAACCATTTTTCATCACTCCACACCAGACAAAAGGCATGTATATTCGCATGCCAGTTTACTACAAGTAATTATAATATAAAATGAAAATAATGTCAAAAAAAATATGATGTTAGACGTCATATTTTTTTACTTTCAGTAAACTTTGCGTAATATAATTTTGAAAATCATCAATATAGTAAATATAAACTAAATTAGAATGAATATTTGGAATATTTTTATTCGTACCAAAAAGAAGAACAAATTTTTGATAATAGTCTTTAAAATATTCAATTAATTTAGGAAAATCTTTAAAATATTTCAAGTCTATAAAAACAGGATTATCTAAATAAAACACCATATAATCTTGAAATATACCGATATAAGTATAATCTTCATTAAAGTATTCTTTAATATCCAAAAACACTACTTTAATAAAACCTAAATCAGCAAAGATACTTTCCAAATAAAACAAATCACTAGGCTTTAAATAAACATCTTTTACAATATAAATCTTATCTCCAAAAAGCTTACTTTTAATTTTTTCTTTTTTTAAAATTTCCAAAAAGCTTTCCATAAAACCTGTCCGATTAACAACTAATCCCCTAGAAATACTATCTAACTTCTTAGATATTACTTCTCCCTTATAAACAATATGCACAACATTATCACAAAAATAAACAATGAGCTCTTTCAAATATTCATCACCCTAAACTATATTTTCTCTTTGTTGCTTCTCCTCCCCTAATATGTCTAATTTTATTATGCTCCAAAAATATTTTTTTAATCTGCAAATAAAGCTCATCATTAATTCCTTGTAGCTTTTTCATATGCCGATGTAAAACACTTTTAGAAAGACCCAAATCTTTCGCTGCTTCTCTAATAGTTTTATTAGTATCAATAATATACTTTGCTTCCTTTATAATATCAACCACTTAAAAATGCCACCCCTTAAATCATATGCTAAAAAGTGGCATTTATATTACTCTAATGTCGTAACATCCATTAAATAAAATTCTTCTGGATTAAGAAGTGTTCCATTATAATATACTTCAAAAAGTAAGTTAGAAGATTGAGTAGTAATATTATTTTCTCCGGAAGTACCGATGATATCTCCTTGAGATAAAACTTCCCCAACTTTAACATTTACTTCACCCAAACTATAGTAAATAGTTCTTAAATTAGGATTATGTTCAATTTCTACGACATTACCCAATATATCATCTTCTTTAATATTTAAAACAGTACCTTCTAAGACAGCTACACAATCAAATACTTCTGGGGCTTGATACAACACTCCTGTATTCTTCATATAAGTATTTTCAAAATAAATCAAGGATTGCTGCTGTTCTTCTGGTGTAGCATCAACATCATAAAAATAAGTAGCAATTTCTACATCAGAACTAGTATAAGGTCTAACAATTTGTTTAGACGTCTCTACTTCTTCTACTACAGGTGTACTAACATCTTTTAACACATTAACAGAATAAAGATAATTTGGGTTTACTTGAAGTAAGCTGCTAACTAAACTTACTGCCCCAAAAATAACAATTAATACTACAACATACAACGTCGGTAATACATACCCTCTTAATTTTCTATGCTTCAAACTAATCACCTTTCTTACTATTAAGGTGACCAAGTTTTTTTATTTTATACTACAAATTCACAATTTCTGTATTCCGATAATAATGACTTAAAATATCTTTGTATGTGTACCCTTCATTAGCCATCCCTTGAGCCCCATACTGACTCATACCAACACCATGTCCAAAACCAAAGGTGCGTATTTCTACAGAACTATCAGTTACATTTATGGTAAAATCAGTAGATTTTAAATTAAGTTTTTGAAAAACTTGCTGGCCTGTAAACGTTTTTCCATTAATAACCACACTTCTCACATAGTGATTATCTGCCCGAATGACTTGCGAAACATGAATACTATCACAGGTAATATCTAGTTTACTGCAAAAGTCTTCTCTATTCATTGTATAAAGTGATGTATAGGATTGATAATTTTTATCCCAAGGCGATTCTACACTTACCAAATAATCTTTATCTTCCTGAAAAACAGTTAAAGCATCATCAGTATAACCATTAGAAATAGCAAAATAATAAGTAGATGCATAAGCCCCATTATAAGTAAGAACTTCACCTTTGGTTGCCTCTACTGCCTCTTTCACTCGATTATAATAATATAGAAAATCACTACCCCATTTATCTTTCATATCATCCACGGTTAAATATACTTGGTCATTAATAGTGGCACTAAGAACATAGTTATGAATGGAATCCATTTTATAAAGTGCAAATGTCCGTGATGCAACTGCTTGCGCTTTTAAAGCTTCCATACTAAAAGATGCCGGCATTTCCCCTGCTACTACTCCAACCACATAATCTTCTAAATCCATTGTAAAAGCATCGCTCTTATCACTATTCATACTAAGAGCAACTTGAATAGCTTCCTCTTCCTCATTTTCTTCATCAATAGGTAATTCTGAAGTTAAATCCTCTGTTAGAGTAACATCTAATACTTTCTTATCATCCTCAAGTGTCGTATCTGGAGTTGTAAATATCGCAATAGGCACTAATACTAATACTACTAAAACAAGTAATCTATTCATACGCATCTCCTTTGTTTAAGTATATGAAGTGTGAAAAAAAATTATTTATGCAAAAGATATTGTAAAATTGTTCCTAATTAAGTTATAATAATAATGGATAAAGAGGGATTAAAATGAAACAATTATTAAGAAACATGTATGTTGATAATAAACGTATTCTTCTTAGATGTGACTTTAACGTACCAATTGTGGGTGGCAATATTACGGATGAAAGCAAAATCATCAAAAGTTTAGAAACAATAAATTATTTATTAGAAAGAAATTGTAAAATAATCATATTAAGCCATTTAGGAAGAGTAAAAACCGAAGAAGATAAAACAAAATATTCTTTAATGATAGTAAAAAATAGTTTAGAGCGACTATTAAATAAACCTATTAAATTTGCTAATGATATTCTTAGTGAAGAAACCAAAAATATGGCTCTAAATTTACAAAGTGGTGAAATTTTATTACTGGAAAACACCAGATTTCTCGATATACCAAATAATTTAGAAAGTACTTTAAATTTAGATGTAGCCAAACAAATAGCAAGTTTAGGCGAAATCTTTGTCTTTGATGCCTTTGCAGTTGCCCACCGAAATCATACAACAGTTGTTGGCATCCCTAAATATTTACCAAGCTGTTTAGGCTTTTTAGTGGAAAAAGAAAAAGCAATGTTAGATAAAATTGTTATAAATCCTGCTCGTCCTTTTACCGTTATCATGGGTGGTGCCAAAGTAGATGATAAATTAAAAATCATTAATTCCTTATTACCCAAATGTGAACATTTATTAGTAAGTGGGGGAATTGCGAATTCATTTTTAAGCGCTCTTGGCCTAAATGTTGGTGCATCCCTAAAAACAGAAAATACCGAAACAATAAAAGAACTTAAAAAATTAATGTTAACTTATAAAGAAAAATTTGCTTTCCCACTAGATGCGATTGTAACAACAACCTATAGTGATACACCAACCATAAAAAATATAAATAAAATTGATACAAATGATGTTATCAAAGATATTGGTACGAAAACCATTGATAAATACAGTAAAATCATAAATGAAAGTAACACTATCTTTATGAACGGAACCATGGGCATTTATGAAGAAAAAGAATTTGCAAATGGCACAATTCTAATTTTAAATACTCTAAAAGAAAAGAAAGACCACGTTTTAATAGGTGGTGGCGATACTGTTGGTGCCACAAACACATTGGGCTTCAAAAATGTTTTTCCAAACATTTCTAGTGGTGGTGGTGCAACTCTAGATTACATAGCATATGGTTCTTTACCAGGAATTGATGCTATAGGAGAGGAAGATGAAATTGAAGTACTTGATTTGTAATTTAAAAGCAAATAAAACTTATGATGAAATGCTAAGTTACAAAGAGTATTTAACTAAAATTCCTTTAAACAACATTGAATTTATTTTAGCACCCAGTTCTATTTATTTACCACTTTTTAAAGATACAAATATAAATTTATGCACTCAAGATATAGCTTTATGTGAAAAATTAAATTTAACAGGGGATATCTCCATCCATCAATTAAAAAGTTTAGATGTAAAATACGCTATAATAGGCCATTTTGAAAGAAGAAAATACTACAAAGAAAGTGAATATGAAATATTAGAAAAAATAAAAGATGCTCTAGAAAATAACATAAAAGTAATCTATTGTATTGGAGAAACTGCAGAGGAAAAAGAAAGAAAAGTAGAATACCAAGTTTTAGAACGGCAAATTGCGCGCATATTAAACAAACTAAACCCAAAAGAATTAAAAAACATCATCATTGCTTACGAACCATCTTATTTAATTGGGAAAGAAACTACCTATGACATTTTAAAAATAAGGTCAATGATTATTTTTATCAAAAAATTAATCCAAGACTACTACGGAATAAATATAGAAGTAGTATTTGGTGGAAGCGTAAATAATTATAATATTGATTATTTAACTAACATCAAAGATTTAGATGGTTTTATTATTTGTTCCTCAGTTTTATACCCTGAAAATATCACTCAAATAATAAAGAAAATGACGATTAAGTAACAATCGTTATTTTTTTCGACAATCATCGACAAAACTTTACATAACTAGACAAAAGATTTACTAGTATAATGTCAATATATGTGCTATAATGTTTTTGCGTGTAGTAAATAATAACTAATTGAAGGAGAACAAAAATGGAAAATGTAACAAGAGTTTTAGTAGTAGATGACAACAAATCAATCACTGCTAAAATCGAAAAACAATTTAGTAGTCACGCAGTAATCAAAGTAGTAAATGTATTAAATAATGGTGCAGAAGCTTTAGATTACATCATTAACCACAAAAACGAATATGATATTATTTGTATGGATATCATATTACCAGACATTGATGGCCTAACCATTTTAGAAAAAATGAAACAAGAAGGCATCAAGAAAAAAGTAATTGTGTTAACTAGTTACAAAAAAGAATACACAATTAACATGACCAACCAATATGGTGTTAGCTATTACATGTTAAAACCCTTTAGCATGTTAGCCTTAGAAACAAGGATTATTGAAATAGCAAAGAAAGAAAACCTAAAAGCTGTGGAACTTAATGATAAAGAAAGAGAACTACATGTAGCAATTAGTAAAATACTACACCAGTTAGGAATACCTAGTCACATTAAAGGGTATAACTACATTAGAGAAAGCGTATTCTTATTTTACAAAAACAGTGATAGTTACGGTGGAATAACCAAAGAAATATATCCTGAAGTTGCTCTTCGTTTCTCTACAACGGCATCCCGAGTTGAAAGGGCAATCAGACATGCGATTGAAGTCAGTTGGAATAGGGGCGACTATGATTTAATGGAAGAATTATTTGGTAATAGTGTTGCTTTTGATAAAGCCAAGCCAACCAATTCAGAATTTATCGCTTCCATCGCCGACAGATTACGCTATGACAAAAAGTTATTGCGAATATAAGAGATTTTATAGTCTCTTTTTTTGATGGATGTTTGTCTTTTTGTTAAAATTATGATATGATTAAAAAGAAAAAAGGTGAAGATATGCGAAAAATTTTAACAGTTATTTTAGATGGGTTCGGATTTAGAGAAGAAGAATATGGTAATGCTATTAAAATGGCCGATACCAAAAACTTTGATAAATTATGGAACACTTATCCTCATACCACCCTTTATGCCTCAGAAGAATATGTTGGCCTAAATGAAGGAGAATTCGGTAATAGTGAAATAGGACACATGACTATCGGTGCTGGAAGGAAAATACTACAACATGGCCCTAGAATAAGTGAATTTTTAAAAAATATAGGCAAAGATAATTTATTATTTAATGAATTTTTAAATGATGCCAAAGAAAAGACAGTTCACATTATTGGACTATATAGTGATGGTAAAGTTCACTCTAATTTAGAACATTTCTTAAAAGTATATGAAATATTAAAAGAAAACAATGCCAAAAAAATAAACTTTCATTTAATTACAGACGGGAGAGACACGAAAGTAAACGCTGCTATTAACTTTGTAAAAGATTTAGAAGAAAAAATAGCAAACGATTCCCATACTGACATTGCTAGTGTTTGTGGCAGATACTATGCCATGGATAGAGATACCAACTATGATAGAACCAAAATATATTATGATTTATTAACCAAAGGAATAGGTATAAAAGCAAAAAGTGCAACAGATGGTATCTTAAATCTTTATAAGAAAAATCAAACTGATGAATTTTTATACCCATTAATAATAAATCCAAACGATACTATAAAAGATGGTGATATTATTATTTGGATGAACTTTAGAAGTGATAGGGGAAAACAAATTATTTCTGCTTTCACCAAAGAAAACTTTGATGGATTTCCTACTTATAAATATGAAGATTTAAAAGTATATTCATTCTTCCCATTAGATAAAGATATCAAAACAAATAATTTCTTAGAAGATATAAATGTCACAAATCCTTTAGGAATTTACTTAAGTACTTTAGGAATTACCCAAGCACGTATTGCTGAAACTGAAAAATATGCACACGTAACTTACTTCTTTGATGGTATGTACAATGGTAAAATTGATAAATGTGAAAAAATATTAGTACCATCACCCAAAGTAGAAACCTATGACTTACAACCAGAAATGAGTGCCATTGAAGTTACCAAAAAAGCCATTCATGCCATGGAAAAAGACACAGACTTCATTTTTATGAATTTTGCTAACCCGGATATGGTAGGACATACTGGAAACCTGGATGCCACCATGAAAGCTGTAACAACAGTCGATGTATGCTTAGAAAGATTATTTGAAGTCGCAGAAGACAATTTCTACACCATGATTATTTTAGCAGACCATGGTAATGCGGATATTATGCTTGATGAATTTGGTAATCCAGTAACTACTCATACAACAAGTAAAGTACCATTTATTATTACCGACTTAAATGTAGAACTTAAAAAAAGTGGCGACTTAACCAATGTAGCTCCTACAATACTCGAATACATGGATATCGCTGTTCCTGAAGAATTGGCTAATACACCATCACTTTTAATCGAAAAATAAAATGTTAGTAACAAATAAATTACTAACATTTTTTTATTATTCTGTCTCTTCTTCCTTAGAAACATACTCTACATCAAGCATACTCTCAGTACCTTTAACAAAATAAAACATTGTCGCTTTTGAAGCATCCGTAGTAGGTTTCCCACTAACTGCATCAAGAACTACTCCAACCACATTTTCCGGAGTATCATACCAACTTGCTTCTGTATCATGAAGAACATCTTCTACTGTATCAGCCCAAATATTTTTAGAAATATAAGAATCACTCGCACTCAAACTACTATTATCATCCATACCAACCCAAGTAACCATAACAATATCCGGATTATATCCCGCAATCCAAAAATCAGTATCAGTTGTACCTGTTTTAATTGCATATTTTCTTGACAATTTAGAGGCAATTGTTAAAGCTGTTGGATTAGCATAATCCCTAAAAACACTATTAGTTGTACCCGTAAGCATCTCACTTAATATATAAGTATAATTCATATTTAAAACTAAATCTTGATAATCATCTTTTTCATATAACACATTTCCTTCACTATCTTCCACTCTTTTAATAAATCCAATATCTTGTTTATAGCCACCAGTTGCTAAAGTAGTATAACCACGTGCTAAATCTAAAACTGACATCTCGCCTGTACCAAGCGCTAAAGACGGAATAGCACTAAGGTCTGCTTCGATGCCAACTTTACTTGCCGTTTCCACAAGTTTTTCAGCCCCCAAAAACATATTTGTTTTAACAGCATAAACATTATCAGATACCGCAATAGCTTCTGCCATCGTTATTTCTTTATTAGCATAAATAGAACCATAATTCTTTGGTGAGTAAGTATTACCATTACTTAATGTAAATGTTGTATACTGACTATTAAAAGTAGAAGCCGAAGTCATTCCTTCTTCCAAAGCTCCATAATACAAAAATGGTTTCATCGCACTACCAACTTGCCTTTTCGCTTGTGTTGCTCTATTATACTGACTTTGAGAATAAGATACACCTCCCGATAAAGCAATTACCCCACCCGTATTAGGGTCAATTACAACACTCGCCGATTGAAGTTCACTATCTTGCAAATAAGAAAGGATATTTCCTTCTAAATTCTTTTGAGCATCTAAATCTAAATAAGTATAAATCTTAATACCTCCATTTTGAATTAACTCTTCAGGAATTGTTCCGATATCACGCAGTTCTTCTAATACTGCATCTTGATAATACATAAGCATATCCAAATTTTCTTCGGAAGATTTCCCATAAATTTCTATTTTTTCTTGAAATAAACCATCAAATTCTTCCTGTGTCAAATAACCATTTTCCACCATGGATTCTCCTACAATTTTAGCTCTCTCAATTGCTAAATCATAATTAGCAACTGGGTTATAATTTTCTGGACTATTTGGTATTCCTGCCAAAATAAGCGCTTCTTCTAGCGTTAAATCAAGAGGTTCTTTATTAAAATAATATCGACTGGCATTTCCAATCCCAAAATTTCCTTGACCATAATTAATGGTATTTAAATAACCTTCTAAAATTTCATCTTTTGTATAATGAACTTCTAGTTCTAAGGTTAAAAATGCTTCTTCAATCTTTCTTGACCAAGTAGCACTAAAATCAAGGAAAATATTTTTAATATATTGCTGAGATATAGTGGATGCTCCTTGAGTAATCTTTCCATTTTTTATATTTAAATACATTGCTTTAGCAATTCTTAAGTAATCAAAACCATGATGATGATAAAAGTTTTTATCTTCAACACTTATTACTGCATTAATTAAATTATAATTAATATCTTCTAAGCTCACCCATTCACTAGTACTAGAACCTTGATAAACAAGTTCATCATTAGTATCATAAATATAGTATTGACCAGCTGTTCTAAGCTCTAATTTAGGACTTAAATAAGCATAAATATAAAGACCAACAATAACGATAATAAAAGAAATAAACATAAAAATTCCCATTTTAAAAAAGAATCTTAAAACCCGCATAGTCTTCACCCATTATTAATATGGATAAAATAAATAACATTATAATATGATTTGACAAAAAAGCTAATTTTTGATAGGATAAGTCTAGAAATAAGAGGCTTATTATGAACATAGAAGACAAATTAAAATACTTTAATTTAAAAGAATCGTTTAATGAAGAAGATTTAAACAAAGCTTATCAACAAAAATTAGCAGAACTAAATACAAACTATGAACTATTAAAGTCCAGATTAAAAAGAGAAGATACTATAAGCTATAGGGAACAAACAAAAGAGAAAATAAATGAAATTATCTGGAAAATCATTTTTGCAAGCAATATTGATGAAGAAATGGCCAAAATGCTATTTGCTCTTTTACTAGACATAAGAAAAAAGATTGCTACAAATGAGTTAGACTCAGACTTAATTTCATATCTCATTAATTTAAAGTATGATGGTAGTAAAGATGATTTAAAATTACTTTATGATATATCAAATGGAATAATTCTAATATAGAAAATTTAAATTCATATGGCTTTAATAATAGGTGATTTTTCACTTATTTTTTATTTTAGTAAAAAATTTTAATTTTACTAATTATATCGATTTGGTATGTGAAATATATCAATTTCACTAGTGAAACCTATCAATTTGGTTAGGGAA
>CALWAA010000146.1 GCA_944372725.1 uncultured Bacilli bacterium
ACTTGATGACGATGGTATAAGTAATTACCTATTTCTAGTCCTTTTTTAGTTAAAGTTATTTTGTTTTCATTGATATTTATTAAATTTAAGCTTTTTAGTTTACTAATCATCTTACTACAAGATGATTTTTTGATATTTAAATAAGTACTTAAAGAGGTGATGGTTAATTTTTCATTTTGTTTGCGCATAATCATTTCTAGATAATCTTCCATGGGATAAGTAATTATGTTTTTGTTGTGTAAATAAGTAGTTAAAGTGTAAAAATTATCTTTCATATAAACCAAATCCAAATCTTTTCATAAAATACAGTAGTTGTTAGTTTAAGGAAACTAATATATTTTATGAGGGAGATATAAAATTATGAAATTAAATCAAATTAATTTAGATGATGTGGTTACAATTCTTTCGGTAGATAAAGATGCATCCATTAAAAGAAGATTGTTTGATTTGGGATTTATTCCTGGCGAAGAAGTAAAATGTGTTTTAATGAGTCCTGCTCATAATCCTGTGGCTTACGAAATTAATGGAAGTGTGATTGCTCTTCGAGGGGTAGATGCCCATCATATCGAGGTTGCTTATGAGAGAAATTAAAGTGGCATTAGTTGGAACTCCTAATGTTGGGAAGTCGACTATTTATAATGCTTTAACTCATAATCATGAACATACTGGTAATTGGTCAGGAAAAACGGTTGGGGTTAGTAAGGGGGAATGTGAATATTTAGATACTCTTTATCATTTTTATGATTTACCAGGTACTTATTCTTTAATTAGTAAATCGAGGGAAGAAGTTGTTGCTACCGATTTTATTGTGTTTGCTGAATTTGATGTTGCGGTTGTAGTGTGTGATGCGACGAGTTTAAATAAGGGAATTGGACTGGTTTTACAAACTAAAGAAATATGTAAGAATGTTGTTGTTTGTATTAATTTAATTGATGAAGCAGAAAAAAAGGGAATTCATATTAATTATTCACTGTTAGAAGAAAGACTTGGATGTAAGGTTGCCCTAGTTAGTGCTAAAAATAAAAAAGGTTTAGATGAACTTTTGATGGCTATCAAAACAAGTAAAGAACAAGCTTATTTAGATGTTGATTATGGCGTTTTAAATGAAACTATTAGAGATATTACGAAAACTATTCAGACAAGTAAATATAATCCTAAGTGGATTGCTTTAAAAATACTTGAAAATAATGCTTATTATATTCAACAATTTAAAGAGTTAGGCATTATTCAAAAAGAGTATGAAGTTTCTTTGGATTATGATGTTCATTTAGAAGTGGTTTTGCATATGTCAAAACGTGTAAAAGATATATTAAAGGATGTCGTAACATATGATAATGTTCATTATAATGATAAGATGAGAAAAATTGATAAGATACTTACAAGTAAAATATGGGGTATTCCGATTATGTTACTTCTTTTGTTTTTATGTTTTTATCTTACAATTGTCGGTGCTAATTATCCATCTGATTTACTATTTTCCTTTTTTTCGTCATTAGAGAAATATATTATGATGGGGTTAGAAGCAATTCATTTACCTAATATTTTAGTCGATTTGCTGGTTAATGGTGTTTATAAAACTTTATATTGGGTTGTATCAGTGATGTTACCACCAATGCTTATTTTCTTTCCGATTTTTAGCTTTTTAGAAGATTTGGGAGTGTTACCAAGAATTGCTTTTAATATGGACCATACATTTAGTAAATGCAAAGCTTGTGGGAAGCAAGCATTAACAATGTGCATGGGGATTGGTTGTAATGCTGTAGGGGTAACGGGTGCTAGAATAATTGATTCCAAAAGAGAAAGATTAATTGCTATTCTTACAAATGTATTTATGCCTTGTAATGGTAAATTTCCGAGTTTAATTGCCATCATTACTTGCTTTTTTGTTGGATTTCATCATACTTGGGGAAGTTTATTGTGTGCTCTTATTTTGACTGGTTTTATTCTTCTTGGAATTATTCTTACTTTTTTAGTTAGTTTTGTTTTATCGAAAACTATTTTAAAAGGAGAACCATCTAGTTTTACCATAGAACTTCCACCATATCGGATGCCAAAAATACTAGATACTATTTTTTATAGTATAAAAAATAGAGCTATATTTGTTTTAGGAAGAGCAGTTAAAGTAGCTATACCGGCAGGAGTTCTCATTTGGGTGATTGCTAATGTTTATATTCATGGATTACCAATTTTAAATTATTTAATTAATGCTTTAAATCCTGTTGGTTTTTTACTTGGACTTGATGGGGTTATTTTACTTGCTTTATTATTAGGCTTTCCGGCAAATGAAATAGTTATACCAATTTTACTTATGTGTTATCTTAATAGTTCCACTTTGATAGATATGGATAATTTAAATATACTCAAAGATATTTTAGTTAGTAATGGTTGGACGATTAAGACCGCTATCTGTTTTATTCTTTTGTTTATGTATCGTTTTCCATGTTCTACCACACTTCTTACTATTCATAAAGAAACGGGAAGTAAGTTTTATACTCTTTTAAGTGTTCTTATTCCTCTTAGTATGGGAATTATTCTTTGCTTGTTAGTTAATTATATTTTTTTATAGAAAAATATAATCATAAATATATGTATATATTTTTGCTCAGAAAAATATATTGACATTTTACTTAAGATATGTTATTATGACTAATATAGGTGATGCAAAGTGATTAAAAGAGAAAAGTATTTAGAAAAAATAAGAGAGTTTTATCATACTGATTTAATTAAAATTATTACGGGAATAAGAAGATGTGGCAAATCTATTCTTTTAAAACAAATTGTTGAAGAAATACAAGAATCAAATGTGGATGATAAGCATATTATTTATATTAATTTTGAAGATGTTTCATTTTCATTTATTCATGATTATTTGGATTTGAATCGTTATGTTACAGAAAAAATAAAAGATAAAGGAAAATATTATTTGCTTTTTGATGAAATTCAAATGGTTCAAGAATGGGAAAAAGCAGTTAATTCTTTTAAAGCAACTCTTAACGTTTCTATTTTTGTAACTGGTTCTAATTCTAAATTATTAGCAGGAGAACTTGCTACGCTTTTATCAGGTCGATATGTATCTTTTAGACTTGCTCCTTTCTCATTCCGGGAAGTTATAGAATTAAAGGGAATATCTAATCAAAGGGATATAGAAGATGCTTTTAATGATTATTTATTATGGGGTGGACTTCCTCAAAGATTTGAAATACAATCTTTGGATGGTTTACATACTTATTTGATGGATGTTTTTGATGCTATTGTTTTAAAAGATATTGTAAAAAGACATAATATTAAAAATATTTCTTTATTTGAAAGAATTATGGAATATTTAGTTACTAATCCAAGTCAAGTTTTTTCACCAGCGAATATGGTAAAAGAATTTGAAAAAGCGAATATTCCTGTTTCTACTAGAACAATTTATGAGTGTTTAGACTATGCCGAAGAAGCATTATTAATGCAAAAAGTTTCTACTTATGATATTAGAGGAAAAAGAATTCTTTCTAGAAAAGATAAATATTATTTAACTGATTTAGGATTGGGACAAATTTTAAATATTAATAAAAAAACACAGTTTGGAGCTTATTTAGAAAATATTGTATATAATGAATTAGTTTATCGTGGTTATACGGTAAGTGTTGGTAATAATAGCGGTAAAGAAATTGATTTTATTGCGACTAAATATAATAAAATTGAATATTATCAGGTTTCTTATGAACTTTCTAATAAAGATACTGAAGAAAGAGAGTTTAATGTATATTATAATATTAATGATAATTATCCAAAGTATGTTATTTCTACTGATAAATTAGATTATTCTCAAAATGGAATTATTCATAAGAATATTATAGATTGGTTGCTGGAAGATTTTTAAATATTGTTTACACTCTAAGTTTTTTTAGAGTGTATTTTTACTTTAAATGTATTATAATAGTAATGTGATTTATTATGTTTGAAGCAATAGATACATTTATAGATACAACACTGCAAGGAATGGGGGTTTGGGGACCAATTGTTGGATGTTTCTTTATTTTAATTGAATCCATGGTTCCAGTACTTCCACTTTTTGTGTTTATTACTCTTAATTTTTTGGCTTTTGGTAATATTTTGGGATTTATTATTTCTTGGATTTTTACTTGTATTGGTTGTTTTATATCCTTTTTACTTTTTAGGTGTAAAGTACAGACATGGCTTTTTAAAAGACTTAAGAAACAGGGAATTATTAGTGAACATACGATAGATGTTATTACTAATTTAAAGTTTGAGGAGTTAACAACAATTATTGCTATTCCTTTTACACCAGCTTTTTTAGTAAATATTGCTGCTGGTTTATCAAAGATGAGCTATAAAAAGTTTTTGGGTGCACTTTTAATTGGTAAAATATTTTTAGTATATTTCTGGGGATTTGTTGGAGTTAGTTTAATTGAAAGTATTAAAAATCCAATATACTTAGTAAGAGTTGGTGTTTTACTTGTAATAGCATATGCTCTAAGTAAAATTATTAGTAAAAAATTTAAAATAGAATAGAGGTATTAGTATGGAATATGTCATTATTGGATTACTTGTTGTAGCAATTATTTTGTTAATTGCCAATTTATTTAAAAAGAATAATAATATCGAAATTACAGACAGGTTAAGTAAATTAGAGTTATCCGTTGTAAAGGAAATAGGAGAGTTTAAAGTTAACTTTGCAAATGATTTAAGAAAAGATTTCGATACATTAGATGAGAAAGTAGCACGGAAACTTACTGAAATTAATAATCGTGTTACCGAAAGACTTGATCAAAATTTGGAGAAAACTAATAAAACTTTTGCAAATGTATTAGAAAGATTATCTAAAATAGATGAAGCTCAAAAGAAGATTGATGGATTGGGTGAAGATATTGTATCTTTACAAAGTATTTTAACTGATAAGAAAACAAGAGGTATATTTGGTGAAGTAAATTTACAATTTATTTTAGAAAATGCTTTTGGTAGTACCAATACTGGTATTTATGATTTACAACATAAAATGAGTAATGGTTCTATTGCGGATGCGATCCTTTATGCTCCAGCGCCACTGGGAACGATCGCGATTGACTCAAAATTCCCTTTGGAAAACTATGAGAGAATGACAAATAAAAATTTGAGCAAAGAAGAAAGAGCTGTAGCAGAAAAACAATTTAAAATTGATTTTAAAAAACATATTGATGCGATAGCAAGTAAATATATTATTCCTGGGGAAACTAGTAATGAAGCAATTTTATTCTTACCAGCAGAAGCGATTTTTGCAGAAGTCAATGCTTATCATAATGATATCCTTAATTATGCTTATTCTAAGAAAGTATGGATTACAAGCCCAACTACTTTAATGAGTACGCTTACTGTTATTGAAATGATTTTAAAGAATATGGAAAGAGATAAGTATGCCAAAATTATTCATGATGAGTTAAATAAATTATCAGTTGAATTTGCTAGATACAGAGAACGTTGGGATAAGTTAGCAAGAAATATTAATACTGTTAGTAAGAGTGTAGAAGAACTTAATACTACTAGTGATAAGATTACTAAAAGATTTGATTCTATTAATAGAGTAGAAGTAGATAAACTTAAAAACGATGATCAAGATTTACTTATTCATCAATAATCTTACTTAATTTAATTTAAGCAAGATATTAAGCAAGATTTAAGCAAGATAATTGAAATAATAGACCCAATATGATACAATTATGTTGTTAGGGTTGGTGATTTTATGGGGTATATTCCACCATTTACGATAACGAATAAGATGCTAGAATATGTATCTAGTATTATGGAAAATATCGGGGAAATGAATTCTTATCAAAGTTTAAGTAAAATGCCTATTTTAAGAAAGAATAATCGTATTCGTTCAATCCATTCTTCTTTGGCAATAGAGGCTAATTCTCTTAGTTTAGGGCAAGTGAAAGATATTATTAATGAAAAAGTGGTAATTGGCCCTAAAAAAGAAATTGAAGAAGTAAAAAATGCCAATCGTGCTTATGGTATGATGGAACAGGTTAATCCTTATAGTATTACGGATTTAAAAAAAGTACATAAAGAAATGATGTCATTGTTGATAGAAAATCCGGGAGAATATCGTTTAGGTCGTGAAGGGGTTTTTGATGATGAAAAATGTATTTTTATGGCTCCAGGTCCGGATATGATAAGTTCACTCATGAACGATTTGTTTTCGTGGATGGAACAAAACAAAGAGAAATTATCACCACTTATTTTGTCTAGTGTTTTTCATTATGAATTTGTTTTTATTCATCCTTTTTTAGATGGTAATGGTAGAATGGCTAGGCTTTGGCAAACGGTTATTTTAGGTCATTGGAAAGATATTTTTTATTATATGCCCATTGAAACACAAATAAAAAAATATCAAGAAGAATATTATCAGGTGATTGATACTTGCAATCATCTTGGCAATTTTACTTTATTTGTTGAATTCATGTTACACATGATTGATGAATCTTTGAAAGAAATTATTTCACAATCAAATGTAGATGTAATAAATCAGAATGTGAGAGAACTTTTGGATGTAATGATGGATATTCCTATGACATCACGAGAAATTATGGTTCGCTTAGGTATAAAATCGAAAGAAACATTCCGCAATAGTTATTTAAATCCAGCAATGGAAATTGGTTTGGTTAAAATGACTATTCCTGATAAACCAACTAGTAAAAATCAAAAGTATTATAAATAAAAGAGAAAGAATTTAACCAATTAATTCTTTCTCTTTTTGTTAGAGAAAACCCCCAGATAGTCTGGGGGTTCAGTATAGCTTTAGCGATGAGTTGAAAAGTAAAACTCCTTCTAATATAATATTTGTTGCGACTGCCAAGAAGCAACAAAAATATTAGAAGGAGGACATTTATAATGAAAGAAATCAAAATAAATGATATAAAAAGTTTAGCACATACAACGTGGAATTGCAAATACCACGTTGTATTCGCACCAAAATATAGAAGAAAGGTATTTTATGAAAGTAAGAGATTAGAAATCGGTCAGATTTTGAGACAATTATGTGAATGGAAAGGGGTAACAATAATAGAAGCAGAAGTATGTCCAGACCATATACATATGTTGATTGAGATACCACCGAAATATAGTGTTTCAGATTTCATGGGATTTTTGAAAGGCAAGAGTAGTATCATGATATATAGTAAATGGGCGAATATGCGGTATCAATATCGAAATAGAGAATTTTGGTGCAGAGGATATTATGTAGATACAGTAGGAAAAAATACAAAAAAGATAAAAGAATATATAGCAAATCAATTAAAAGAAGATAGATTAAGTCAACAGATGACAATAGAAGATTTTGACCCTTTCAAAGGGTAGCCAGTAAAAGATGCGAATGGCAGTCGAAACAGGCTACTTCAGTAGAAGCCAGTAGTAAAGCCTTTTAGGCGAAACAGAAAAACCACCAGCTACGCTGGTGGAAATTTATTCTAAATATTTTATTTTACTTGTTTTTCCTAAAAGATAATCACTTGATATTGAGAATAAATTACTTAAAGAATAAAGTGTAGCAGTACTTATGGGATAGTGTCCTCTTTCATATTCACTGATAATTGTATTTGCTATATTTAATTTTTTAGCAAGTTTATCTTGGGTTAATTTAAATTCTTTTCTAAGTTCTTTTAATCTTTTACCACTTATTTTAGTGTCTATTTCATTTATTTCATCTTTATATCTTTTTAGTTCTGTGAAATCAAAGACATAATCAAAAGATATTTTAAAGTGGTTTACTAAAGTGTTTAGATGTTTGATAGGAATAATATCATATTGTTGCTCGTATTGGTTATAAGTACTTCTAGCTACATTTAATATTTTAGCTACATCTTCTTGGGTTATTTCATATAAATCTCTTAAATCTTTTAATTTTATTCCATAATTCATAATTTTTCTCCACAAACAGATTATCGCATTTATATTTGTTAGAGAAAAATATTGACTGAAATATTGAAAAATATATTGATTTTTATTCAATATTCTTGTATAGCAGAAATATATAGTAGATAAATGTGTGATAAAAATATTGAGATGTTTTGATTGGATTTATGTCAAGTTTTTAGACACTCCTTTCAGTGTTTATTATTTTATCACATTGTCCACACTTTTGTGTCTATATATCTATTCTAACACCAAGTGCTACAGCAGATACATTTTATACAGCAGAAAGGGGAACAACTGTATATAATGGCAGACCAACAACATGGACAGGGAAAGTAGGATTAATGTATCCAAGTGATTATGGTTATGCAGTGTTAGCAAGTAGTTGTGCAAGAACAACTAATTTAGGAAGTTATGATACAACAGCCTGTGCTGGTAATAACTGGCTTAAAAGCGATGCAACACAATGGACTCTCACTCCTGACTCTTCTACAATGTATAGTGTCTTTAATGTCACCTTCAGCGGCAATTTGTACAACTACGTCGCCCCCCAAGGCTATGGTGCCCGTCCATCTATTTATCTAAAATCTAGTATCGCTATTATGGGTGGTAGTGGTACTTATAGTGATCCGTACTTGATTTCTTAATTTATTAGCTGATAAACTATCAACTTGATATTTTATCAGTTTTTTTCTTGCTATTTAGTATTATCCTTGATAAAATAATTAAGAGAGTGGTGGTAAAATGATTGATTTTACTTTAGCTAAAGAAGTTTTAAATAATTATAGTGGTAGTGAAGTTAAAAAAACTATTATTTATAATAACAAAAAATATTTAGTTAAGTTTCCAGATCCGATAAGAGAAAAGAATAAAAATATCTCTTATATTAATAATGCTTATTCTGAGTATGTTGGTAGTAATATATTTAGTTTGTGTGGTTTTAATACTCAAAGTACAATTCTTGGTTTATATTATTATCATGATAAAGAAAAAGTTGTTTGTGCATGCTTAGATTTTACTGATGAGATACATGAATTATATGAGTTCGAAAATTTGGCATTAAGTATTAATCCTGATAAAAAGATTGGAACTGATTTTTTGGATATTTTAGAAGTTTTGAAAAATATTTATGATGATGATAAAATGTTATTTAAGTTTTTAGATATGTTTATTATAGATGCTTTTATTGGAAATACTGATAGACATAATGGTAATTGGGGATTTATGTATAATAAGAAAGATGGTACGATGGAATTTGCTCCTATTTATGATAATGGTTCTTGTTTAAATCCAATCTTTGAAGATAGTGAAATAGAAAAGTTAGATAATATAGAGTTTAAAAATATTGCTTATAATGTTTATTCTTGTTTAAAAATAGATAATAAGAAAATTCATTATTTTGATTTTATTAAAAGTATGAATAATAGTTTATGTAATGATGCTTTAATAAGAGTTTTTCCTAATATAGATATAGATAAAATTGTTGATTTTATTAATAATATAGAAGGAATGAGTAATGTAAGGAAGAAGTTTTATAGTGATGTTTTATCTTTTAGATATCAAGAGTTAGAAAAAGTATATTATAAGTTAAAAGAAGCTATGACCTAGCTTCTCTTTTTATTAGTTTGGCATGCATTACTACTTTATCTGTTTTGTTGTAGCATGTTGATAAGGTTATTATTTTGTCTGTTGAATTTATGGTTGTGTCAAATTCTACAGCACTTCTATTTTTTAACATGTCTAAGAATGTTTGGTATTCTGTGTCTGTTGCAAATTCTGTTTGAATATAGTCATTGGTTGTTTCGATATGATAGACACTAAATACTTGCCATAATGTATTTTCGGTTGGTGTGGATAGTTTAATAATATGATTGTCAGTATTGTTATACCAAGAACTGCTAAGAATATTTCTTAGGGAACCAAACATGGTTTTGTTATTCATTCCATGAGCATAAAGAATGGTATTTCTATCTAAGTTTTCGGTATCATTTCGATAGTCCATAAATACCCATCCAGCTTGGTTATAGCTTTTATTATAAGAATGAGTTAGATAATAATCATTATTATTTGTTTGAACAAAAGGATAGTTAATATTGGTACCATTTACTTTTATCCAACCTTTGGTTTCATCATTTAATTTTATTAATTCATTAAAATTAACATTAATTAAATTCATCTTTATATAGTCCCAGTAAGGATTAGATTCAGGTATTTCTTCTGGTTGTTTGATAATTTCGGTTTCTTCACTATCTGGTACTTCTTCAATTTTTACAACATCTTCTATTTCTTTTATTTCACTATTAGTTTTATTTGTATCAATAAAATAATTAATTAAATCAATTCCTGATTTCATTAAGAAAATAAAGGCAATTAAAAAAATGATAACAGCGATTAAGTTTTCCCATTTTAATTTATATCTTTTCTTTGTCATATCATCACCTTTTTTTATTATATCATGTTCTATTGTTTATAGTAAATAAATAAAAAACTGTCTTATGAACAGCTTCTTTAAAATTTGCGATATAAACCAATTGCTTTTCCAAGAATTGTTACGTTGTCTAAGATGATTGGAGCCATGGTATCGTTTTCTGGTTGTAATCTAATATGGCCTTTCTCTTTATAAAAGGTTTTTAATGTTACTTCATTTTCACTTGTCATTGCTACAACAATATCACCATTTTTAGCAGTACTTTGCTTTTGAACGATCACAATATCACCATCAAATATACCAGCATTAATCATTGATTCACCACTTACATTTAGAGTAAATATGGTTTCTTTCGCAGGAATAATACTTGCTGGTAAATCAAAAAATTCGTTTGGTCTTTCTATTGCTTCAATAGGACTACCGGCAGTTATTTTACCAAGTAGAGGAACTTTTACAAGTTCTTCATTTTTCTCTTCATATTCATTATCTACTAGTATTTCCATTGCTCTAAATTTATTGTTGTCTACTTTTAAATATCCTGCTTTACATAAATTTTTAACATGAGTGTGAACCGTAGCAGGGCTAGATAAATTAAGTCCTTTTCCTATTTCTCTTATTGATGGTGGATAGCCATGAGTCGCAGTAAATTTTTTGATAAAGTCTAATACATTGTTTTGTTTTTCGGTTAATTCTTTGAATTTTGTTTCCATTTTGTTTACCTCCAACAATATATTAACATAAAAACATATGAATGTCAAACAAATGTATTTATTTTGTAAAATTATTAAAAAGCACTTGTACGAACAAATGTATATGCGATATAATGTTCGTGTAAGGAGTTGAGATATTATGGTTAAAAGTTTGAAAAAATTTGGAGGAGCTCTAATGCTTTATGCGGTTATCTTTTTTGGAATTCTTGCGATTGCATCAAGGATTAATTATGTTGAAGGGCATAATACGATAATGAATGATGAGGTTGTAGCTCTTCAAAAATAGGTTTGCTGTAAACTTTCCTCAATGTTCATTAATAAAAATAATAATTTGTGATATAATAACAAAAGAGGTGAGGTAAGTGGAGTATAAAAAGTTTGAG
>CALWAA010000147.1 GCA_944372725.1 uncultured Bacilli bacterium
AATATTAATTTAAATAAGTAGATATGATTTTATCTGAAACTTCTTCAGATATTTTTTTATTACTTATTTTCCCTGAATTTTTATGAATAAAACCTTTTTCTCCTTCTTGATGATATTTTATAATTAATCTATTAATCTGACGAATTGTAAGATCTAATTGTAAAGAAGCTTCTTTTTTAGTTATTTTGCCTTGGATAATCTTTTCAATTGTTTCATATTTTTCTCGTTCTTTTTCCTTTAAATTAATCATTTGTTATTCACCTCCATTTCCAACAAAAATTATAGGACATTTTCATTGAAAAACACTAAAAAATAAACAAGCAGTTCTTACTTGTCTATTTTGAGACATTTTTACTGAATAACAAAACGAAAAATTAGGACATTTTCATTGAATAGCCACACAAAAATTTTAATTTTTTGCTTTTTTTAAGAAAAAAATAGTATTGTGCTAATTTTAAATGCAAGATTTAAAATATCAATACCATTTATTTAGGATAAACCAAAGATTAATCTTGTACCTTAATGCTTTTTTATTTAGCCATAACCAAATATTAAGTTTAAAAAGGTATTGGGCGCACACCATACTCGTTATTCACCCAGTTGTTGTTGAGGCGGCCATCCGAATTCACACGGAACACGTTAGCCCAACCATCAGAATCAGCATTATACGGAGACAATTAAAAGCCCAGTTAATAGATTAACCTCAAGTTAAGTATAAACGAAATAGAATAGAAAAACAATAAGAATATATTAATTTATCACATAAGGGTTAGTTGAAGTACCATCACCACCAGTAATTTGGATATCAGCTTTTAGATTGATAACTGGTCGGATGCCGCCATTAGTCCAATCTACACTTGTAAAGTTAATGTTTCCATTTAAATCAATAATAATACCCCAAGCATTAACATTAAAATAAGCTGGGGTCATTGTCCAGTACGATTGGCCAGTATAAAGATAATAGTCTATGTTATTTGAGAATGTTCCGCCAGCATACCATACTTCATCCATACTGATTAATCCTGTTGGATATTGTAATGCTTGATTTCCTTGGCTACTTCCACTTGTCGTATATAAATCTTTATTTGAACAATCAAACGTTGGTTGTTTATTTGTGTATAATCTGATATATCCTCCATAATATGTGGTTGTTGTTCCTGTTCCTCCTGAACCATTACTACTGCTACTACTTGTACTTGGTGTTCTATCTCCACAAAACCCGGCATTTCCATCTATCTTATCGGCATAACTTGACAGATTATCTTGATACCATGTATCTATTTTTCCTTTAATTGTACTTCCTCTCACTATTCCATGGACTTGATTATTCCAATACATATATCCTGTACACATATTATCATTCCAAGAATTGTTAAATAAACTTTTTTGTACTTGCGTTTCTCCCCCTATAGTATTAGCATTTGTTCCTTTATATATTAATCTCAAACTTCCGTCTTCATTGATGCGGATAATTCGCCAATAAAAATCTGCAAACTTGACCCAATTATCCTTAATTTTATAAGACAAAAAGAAATTGCAAGGCTACTTGATATTCATGTTTCTGATTATAGCCAATATGAGGGTGAAGCAAATATTATTCCTTTAATACACCTAAATAGAATTTGCAATTATTTTAATGTTTCTCTAGATTATATATTTGAGTTTACCACTCAAAGAAATTATCCAAATATTAAAGAAAATATAGATTTAGAAAAAACGGGAAAAAGAATAAGAAATTTACGACTAACAAATAATCTAACACAAGAAACTTTTGCCAAAGAAATCGATATAAAACAACCAATCATCTCAAAATACGAAAATAAAAACAAAATAATTTCAACAAAAAACTTATATATTATATGCAAAACCTATAACATCTCTGCTGACTACCTCTTAGGTAAAACAGATACTCCTAAATACCTTAAATAACTAAGGTGTTTTTTTGATATTTTCGACAAAGCGTCGAATTTTGTCGAACGCTTTTTCTTGCTTTTTTTAATATAGTGGTTCATAATAAATAATCGTTATTTACTGGTGGTAGCGCCTGCTTTCCATTTTATTAGTAGTTTAAACTACTGAATATTCAGGGGGTTTTTACGAAAGTAGGAGGGGATGCAAATGAGTGATATGACTTTATTACTTATTATAATAATCATGCTTATCCAAAAAGATAATCATGAAAAAAGACGCTAGCCCAAAAAGCATAGCGCCTAACCACAAAAGTAGGCGTTATCCACCAAGTGAATAACACTTACGGATTTAATATAACATATTTTTAATATATATACAATTGACATCTTATTTACAACTATAATTTTATTGAAGATGTTTTTTTATTTTCGACACAATGCAAATTTTGTCGAACGCTTTTTCTTGCTTTTTCACAAACTATACTTCATAATATAGTCTTAGCGTTAGGGACAATGCATGCCTTTGTTCTTTTCCATTTCTATGTTTTACTTCTTTTACCCTCAAGGGGGTTTTGGTTGTAGAATTGAGGTGAGTAAAAGTATGAAGGTTCGGTTAAAAGTAATTTTACCACGAATAATAAAAATAGCATTGGTCCTTGAGATAGTAACCAATGCCAAAACCAAAAACAATAGGCATTAGGTTGTTTCCCTAACGCTTACAATTTAAGTATAAGCTATTTTTAATATAAATGCAATTTACATTTTATTTACAAATGCCTTTCTTTCAATATTAACTAAAATACCTAAAAACATAAAATAAACAATAATATTCGTTCCTCCATAACTAACAAAGGGAAGAGGAAGACCAATGATTGGTAAAAGTCCTAAATTCATACCGATATTTTCTATTTGTGCAAAGATAAACATAGTTAAAAAACCAGCAATAAACATTTTATATTGCCTATTTTTAATTTTAAAAACTTTAATTAAAAAATAGATATCCAGAATAAAGAAACAAAGCAAAATAAGAACAAAACTAATGATACCAAGTTTACTAATCGAAAAAGCAACAATAAAATCAGTAGGAGCTTCCGGAATATAAACACCATTACTATATGCAAAAAAGTTAGCCGACCCAATTGAAATTAAAGCTCGATTTAACTGAAAAGAATCTTGATTAACAAAGGTAAGTATTCTATCTACTCGGTAAAAGAAAGATGTTCCAATGAGATTAATAAGTAAATCTTGATGAAAATAATACAAATAGAAAAAAGTACCAAAAAACAAAAAGAGAACAATCCCCAAAAGAATATACCATTTAAAATTTATTTTATAAACTAAAATAATCCCAATCATAATAAGAAAATAAATAATAATTGCCCCTGTATCTGGTTCTAAAAAAACAAATAAAGATGGTATTAGAGTAATAAACAAAGCTTTTAGAATAACTTTAAATTCTTCTTTCATATTTTTAGATTTTATTTTTGCAAGTATATGACTTAAATATAGAGCAAGACTAAATTTCATAAGTTCACTCGGTTGAAAGGAAAAGAAGGGGAGCCTAAACCATGCTCTAGAACCATTAATGGTCGTTCCAAAAAACAACACTAATATTAAAAGAAGTACATTTATCCAATATAAATAAGCTGAATAGCGAAAGAAAATTTTAGGTTTGAAGATAGAAAATAAAATAAGCACAACAAAACCAAGAACAAACCACAAAGCTTGTTTAAAAAGATAATTTTCATATCCATCCATCATACTCACATAATACATATTAAAAAGCGAAATGACAATAAGGATAAGAATTGGTATAAAAAATAATAGTTTATCGCCAACAATTTTCTTTTTCATAATATTAGTATGTTTCAGAATTTCTTTTTTATCATAAAATGTATTAGAGGTGTTCTAAAAATGAAAAAAGATTTACCAAGCGTTTATGCCAATCCTATTGATAAAGAAATCAGAAATAACAATGATATTTATTTTGGCCAACCCATAGAGGATAGAAGTACTAATAAAGTAAATGTTTATGAAAAAATTAACGGGATTTTTGCTTCTCCTCATCATGTGTATAAAAGTAATGTTTCTATTTATACTAGAAATGGAAAGATAAATACTACTATAGTTGGCAAATCAGGTAATTTTCTATTATGTTTAAATGGTGATAGAATTAACATGTTAGACATCATAGATATCGAAAGAATATGAACAAAAGTATGCCTTGATTTGACAAATAAAACAAATTATGGTAGAATACTAATCACTTCGCAGTTGAAGTAGGAGGAAGTATACATGAAAACATTATGTATTAAAATGGCATTTGTTATTTTAATTACAGGTAGTTTAATTATTGGATACAAAGAAAAGAATAAAGAAAGAGTTTTAGTAGAAAACGTTATTGTCGAAAATGTTTTTTATCGAAGTGATACGGTATTAAGTCGTTATGTAACCGTTGAGGAAGTAGTAGAAGACCCAATTGTTTATGAAGGATTAACTTTAGAAGAATTAGGCTTAAAAATTGATAATGTTTTAAATTCTACTTTAGAAGGTTATGGAACAACAATTGCCTCTCTAGCAATAGATAAAGGAGTAGACCCTGTTGTTGCTGCCTCTATTATTCTCGTAGAAACGGGCTGTAAATGGACCTGTTCATCCCTAGTACGGAATGCTAATAATGTTGGTGGTATGAAAGCTAGCAGTGGCCGTTATGCTACCTTTGCCACCCTAGAAGCAGGTTTAGAAGCATTTATTAATAATTTAGCTAATAATTATTATGCAAAAGGTTTAACTACACCAGAAGCAATCAACACCAAATATGCAGCTAATCCTAATTGGCATGATGATGTATATTATTATATAGAAGCAATTATGGCTAGTTAATTGCTTTTTTCTTTGCTATAATAAAATAGGTGATAAAATGAATACTACATATAAAAAGTTATTTGATATAAAATATAATAACAAAACATTTACAATCTTTATTGATAATAATCATCGTCGCACCTTTTTAGAAAAAAATGACCTAGGAGAGTATATTTATCCCACTCTAGAAGATTTTAAAGCATTAAATAATATTTATAATATTCATAACCCTTTAATAGAATATGATTTAAGAAAATATTTTTTTAAAGAAAAAGTCCGTCTTACGAGTGGTGTCCTTGCTATTACTTTACTTGCGACCACTTTAGGTGATGCTCTTGCTAGTAACGTTAAAAACTATCAAGTAGAAGAAACAGAAGATAGTGTTGTAATAACTAGTGTGGATGCTGTAAAAGCAATGCATCAAATAACAGATTTAAAAGAACTAGATAGCATACTAGGTTATACATCGGTAAGAAAAGAACAAGTTTTAGAAGCTGTTAATGCTAATCCCAATTTAAATAATTATTATAAAGAAATCATTTATAATCTAGTAAATAGAATTTATGAAGAATACCCCAATATTGATTTAAGAGTATTTTATGAAAATGTTAAAACATTAGAAATAAGAGAAGTAGATAAAAATGATTTTCATAATGAATTCAACAATTATTCTGTAGCTAATTATGTATCTGACCAAAACAGAATTAATTTATCTTCTAATGCTAATTTACAAACCATCTATCATGAACTTGCTCATGCCATGTACAGTTTTTATTGGTCAGAGTATGGTGTATATCGTGCCACAAACTATAGTGCTTTAAATGAAGCCATGACCAATCATGTAACTAATTTTTTATCAAGCAATATTAATACTTATACTAATGAAGGCTTAATACTAGAGTACTTAATGTCTTTTACAGATTATACTTATGAAGATTACATGCAATATGGAATTGAAGGTTTAATAAGTATTTTAAAAGAAAAATATCCAAGTATAGATATAGATTATATTTGTGATTGTGCGAATACTATTAAAGATACAACTCTAAATTTAGGGTTATACATTTCTCTTCAAGATTGTAATAATTTATTAGATGAACTATTTTCTTTATCTCTCTTAAATGTAAATGAACAAAACTTATATGAACCATTTACTAATTTTGTAAAACTTTTAAAAGGAAATCAAGAATTATTAAATCAATATTTAGAACAATACAACTCCTATTTAACTACTAAAAATTATCCTATTATCACCAAAGAAGAATTAGATACCGTAATAGATGAATATCGAGATTTTTCTAGTATTATCATAACGAATGAAGGAACCTATATCGGAAAAATAAATAGTGATAATCACTATGAAATTATAGATGGCAATAACAAAAAAGAAATATCTTCTAAAGAAATAAAACAAATCTTAAGTTTAAAATCTTTTGAAAAAGAATTCGAAACAGCTTATCTAAAAGATAAAGACTTATTGGGCACATCCACTTTTTGGGATAGATTAATTGATGGATATGCGAAAGAAAATAATTTATATTTAAATGAAATAGCCATATATATCAATAATCGGTTTATATGTAATGAACAACTAGATGATTTAAAAATACAAGTAGGATTAAATGAAAATAAAGAAATTGGCTTTATAATTACCAATAAGGAAAATGCTATCATTTATACGAATAGCGACACTTTATTAAATGTTTCAAATTATGTTAGCTTAACTAGTTACATACGCGAATTTTCTCTAAACAATAATAAATTAGAATTATCTTATATATTAAATGAAGCTTATTTATTAGAAATAGAAAAGAATAATCAAATATTTAAAAACATTGAGATAAATAATAATGAAATAACCATTACGCCATTATATATATTATCTATTCCTAATACGAATATAAGAACTTATCTAAGTTATTTTAAAATAACCAAAGAAGAAACCGGGACAATATTATGGCCAGTTGGCACTACTTTAGATATCGATTATGATGGAGATGATATAGGTCTTTACACTATTTTAAGTCATTATAATTTATTAAATGAAGAAGAGCAAGAATACTCCTTTACCGAAGAAGAACTAAAAAGCTTAATCACGAATTACCTAGAAGAATTACAAGAAACAAAAGCAAGATAAAATTGCTTTTTTTCATGTTTTAGAATATAATTAAATTAGGTGATAGAAGTGATAGAAAATAAAAAAGTATTAATTCTAGGAATGGCTAGAAGTGGCTATGAAGTAGCCAAACTAATTAGTAAAGCAAATAATAATATTTATATAACCGATATGAAAGACCAAGAGGAAGCAAAACTAAAAGAATTAGAAGAACTAGGTATTGAATTTATTAAAACGGATGAACCCGAAAGTTTATTAGATGAAACATTTGATATTTTAATAAAAAATCCCGCTGTTTTTCCTTTTCATCCTTGTGTTGTAAAAGCAAAAGAATTAAATATTCCGGTTGTAAATGAAATGGAAGTAGCATATCACTATATAAATAAACCAGTAAAAATAATAGGAGTAACTGGCAGCAATGGCAAAACCACTACGGTAAGTCTCATAAATGAAGTATTAAAAAACGCCAAAATTCCAGTAAAATTAGGAGGAAATATAGGTACTCCATTATCACAAATAGTAAATGAACTAGAGGAAAATGATATTTTATTACTTGAAATATCTGACCATCAATTAATTGATATGAATGACTTTAAAACGGATATAAGTGTATTAACCAATCTTTGTCCAACCCATCTAGATTATCATGGCTCTTATGAAAATTATAAAAGTGTCAAAAAGAAAATTTTTAATCATCACACAAAAAGTGATATTGCTATTATCAATGCATCTAACTATGATTCTATGGAGTTAACCAAAGATATAGCATCTACCAAATATTATTTTAATAATGAAGAAAACTATATTACGGATAAGGGCATTTATGTGGATAATGAGTTGGCAATAAACACAAGTGATATTATTTTAAAGGGCCATCATAATTATGAAAATATTTTAGCTACTTACCTAGTTGCTAAAGTTCTAGGCGTTGACTTTAAATATGTTAATGAGGTTTTAAAAGAATTTAAGGGTGTTGCCCACCGCATTGAATATGTAAGAACTATAGATGGGGTAAGCTACTATAATGATTCTAAATCAACTAATCCTACATCTACTATTACAGCCTTAAAAAGTTTTGATGGCAATATTCATCTTATCCTAGGTGGTATGGAACGAAGTCAAGATTTTCATGATTTAACTCCATATTTATCTAAAGTAAAATGTATTTATGCGATTGGCGAAGTAAGAGGAAGAATTATGGCTTATGCCAAAGAAAAAAATAAGGAATCTTATGAATTTGCAACTTTAAAAGAAGCGATGGTAAAAATAAAAGAAGAAGTAAAACCAGGCGATATAGTTTTATTAAGTCCCGCTTCAGCTTCCTGGGACCAATATTTAAAATTTGAAGACAGAGGAGACGAATTTAAAAGTATTGTAAATAATTTAGAAAGTGTGTAGTATGAGAATAGTCTATAGTTTCCCCGCAACAATCAAGGAAACAGAACAAAAAATAGAAAAAATAAAAGCACAGGGTTTTGATGCCATTCAAATACCTCCCATCGAACCCTTAAAAGAAGAAGATAAAATGGTTTGGTGGAAAGCTTATCAGCCCATAAGTTTTAGTATTGGAAATGTCTATGGAACAAAAGAGGAATTAATCAAATTTTGTCGGGAATGTGAACAAATAGGGTTAAGAGTTTATGCTGATGCAATCATCAATCATATGGCTGCAGATAACCAAAATCCATTAATTCCCCATGAAAAAGTAGATGCGAAATTACGAAACAATCCAGCTTATTGGAAAGAGAAAATAAATGTTAGCGATTGGCATAATAGAGAAGATGTAATTCATCATTGTATGAATTTACCAGGCTTAAATGTTTATAATAGGGATGTTGAAGATATGATTGTAGCCTTTCTAAATGAATTAATTGACTGTGGCATCACTGGCTTTCGTTTTGATGCAGCCAAATCCATAGGTCTTCCCAGTGAAGGATATCGCTTTTGGCCTAATCTAATTTATCGTTTGAAAAAATATGGTATGTATTTATATGGAGAAGTAATTTTTGAAGAAAATCCTAAAATTATTGATGAATACGCCGAGTATATGTATGTTTTAGGAAACTATGATGGAAGTACGAGAGAAAAAATGGTAAAATATATCGAAACACATGACACTTATTTAAGTGAAGATGCTTTAGGTTATTCTAAATTTTGGAGCACTGATAAAGTAATTGATGATTATTGTAATTTAGTAAAATATTATGATAATACTCTCTTTTATATAAGACCAAATGATAATACTTGGCTTGATGGCAGAATCAAAGAAGCTCATACTCTTAGTAGAGTAAGAAAAAAGTAAAGAGGCAAATCTTTACTTTTTAAGTGTTTTTTGTTATACTAACCCATAGGTGATAACATGCTTGTATGTGGTAAAAATGTTTTAAAAGAAACACCAATAACAAAAATTCATAAAGTATATTTAAAAGAAGGGTTTAAAGACCAAGAAATACTAACATATTTAAAAGAAAATAGACTGAAATATGAATTTGCCCCAGAATTTCGATTAAATAAAATGGTGACGGAACGTCATCAAGGGGTAGTAATTGATATGGATGATTATACTTACTACAAATTAGAGGATGTACTAGCTGAAAACTTTTTAGTATGCTTAGACCATTTAGAAGACCCTCATAATTTAGGTGCTATTATTCGTACTTGTGAATGTGCGGGAGTAGGAGGAATTATTCTTCCTAAAGATAGAAGTGTTCGTGTAAATGAAACTGTCATGAAAATGAGTGCTGGTGCCATTAACAATGTAAAAATTGTGGAAGTAAGTAACATCAGTGAAGCTTTAAAAAAACTCCAAAAGAATTTATTTTTTGTTTATACGGCTGATATGGATGGTGTTGATTATCGAAATATTGATTATGCCGATAAAAGAGTTTTAGTAATCGGGGCAGAGGGTAGTGGCGTAAGTGCTATTGTTAGAAAAGTAAGTGATGAAATTATTAGTATTCCGATGTATGGTAAAATAAACAGCTTAAATGCCAGTGTATCAGCGGCCATACTCATTTATGGTATGTTAAAGGAGTAAAGATGGAAGAGGAAGAACTAATTAAAAGTGCTTTAGAAAATAATCTTGAAGCTAAAAATGAAATTTATGAGAAATATAAATATATTATCGATATTTTAATCAAAAAATACCGAAATATAACAAGCCACTTAGGAATTGATAAACATGAACTAGAACAGGAAGCTATGTATGCTTTTTCCGATGCTCTTCATTCCTTTAATGAAAAGAAGAATGTGAAATTATCCACTTTTCTTTCTGTTTGCATTGATAGAAGAATAAGAAAAGTAATTAAAAAATATAGTGGGGAAAAAGCCAAACTATTAAATTCTTTTTATTCCCTAGATTATGATTATGAAGAGGGAATGACTTTAAAAGATATGATTAGCGATGAAAAAACAGACCCCTTATATAATCTTACTATTCAAGAGGATTATGAAGAATTAATAAAAAAAATAGAAAGTAGCCTATCTACTGCCGAGTTAGAAATATTTGATTATCTCAAAAATGGTTTTGACCGTAATTCCATCATGTTAATAACAGGCAAAAATGAAAAACAAGTAGATAATGCAATACAAAGACTAAAAAATAAAATAAGAGATATCATCAAGGAGTAACTTTATCTCCCTGATAAATATCTCTTTTTTTCATTTCTTTATCAATATCATTTAAAACACAAAATTTTTTTAAAAGCCAAGTAGGGGCAACAACTTCTTCTTTTAAAGGGTCACCTGTAATACGCATAACAACTATTTTAGGATTTAAATATTCTAATTGTTCACAGACAATATCAATATATTCTTCTTTCGAAAGAATAGGAAAAGGATTTTCTTGATAGATTTTAGCAAGCTTTGTATCTTTACTAACATAAAGCATATGTATTTTTATTCCCTCAATCCCCAAAGAATTTAAATATTTAACCGTCTCAATCATCATTTCCTTATCTTCCCCAGGAAGACCATTAATAATATGAACAACGGTAAAAATTCCTCTCATCCTTAATTTTAAAACAGCTTCTTCGAAATTTTTTAAATCATGACCCCGATTAATAAACTTTAAAGTTTTATCATGCATCGACTGAAGTCCCAATTCCACCATTAAAAATGTTTTCTGGTTAAGTTCTTCTAAATAATCTAATACTTCATCACTTAAAGCATCACTACGTGTGGCAATATCAAGACCAATAACATTAGGAATTGCTAAAACTGTCTCATATTTTTCTTTTAATAGAGATACTGGCGCATAAGTATTAGTATTCGCTTGAAAATAAGCAATATATTTTGAATTAGGCCATTTGCGTTCTAAAGGTACTTTAACTAAATCAAACTGACTTAATAAATCCATCTTTTCATAATGATTTCCACTACCATGATTACAATAAATACAACCACCAGTCTTATAATTAGGACAACTAAACCCTGCATTTAATGCAACTTTAAATACTTTACTATTAAATTTATTCCTAAAAAAGTAATTTAAAGTATGATATCTTTTATTATCCAGTGTATAAGAAAACATATTATCACCAAGTTAATTGTAAAGAAATTTATTTTCTTTGTAAAGGCATTTCTTCAATTAAAGAATCATTTGCATAACATCTTGTTGCCATATTAAGTAAAATATCGTTAAAAGGAATATTTTTAGTCTCAAAAATATCAGCAATTTCTTGTAATTCTTCTCTACTTAAAACTCTACCACTACCTTTAATAGGTGTTCCATTTTTATCTAATTTTGGATGAAATTCATACATAGAGTTAAGGAAAGTATTTAAATTAAGATAATTAGCCTTTTTAAGTGGAGCAAAAAATTTGTTTAATATTGTTTTTTCTGGTTGAGGAAGTGGTAATTTAGGAATGAAAAATTGATGAATTTGATATTCGCCAAAGTAATAGAAATAATCAAATAAATTAAATTTACGATGAATTCCATGAATATTTATACCATTTTGAATAGCTAAAATTAATTCTTTACACCAATAAATTTGCATATTGACATGATTAGCACTCTCTTTTTTTATTCTCTCTTCAAGTTTATTTGCTAATTCAGGATTTTTAAGTACTTTATAAGCATACCTAAAATTCTTAAAACTAATTCCTTTTTGTTTACAAAAATCCATAAAATTAAGCTCTTGATTTAAATATTCATAATATAATGAATAATCAGTTGGAGTGATAGCAACCTTTTTTTGACCTTCTGCCACTCTTCTTGTATGCACTACCTTTAAACATTCTAATAATTTCTTTTCTAAGCGTTGTTGTTCTTCTTTAGTAATATTAGCATTAACACAATAACAAAAAACCGAAATATCATTAGTTTTAACGTTTTCATCATATAAAACTTGTTCAATTTTAGCCAAATCAGTTTCATCTTGAATGGTTTTAAGAGCTTCATAAACAGGTTTAGTATAATGTTTTTCCACAATTTTTTCTAATGGAGCTTCTATATGTAAAACTTCCCTAGCATATACTCTAGCTAAATGAATATACTCATTCGCACTTAAATGATAAGCATCTTTTTTAATATCAACAACAGAAAAATTATATTTTAAACAACCATCATAATATTTTTTAAATCTTAAAAATAATCTTTCTTTGACATTGATATCAATAGATTGAATAGTAGTAAATAAATAAACATCATAATCAGATAAATTAGCTTCTTCTAAAAAAGCATCTAAAGCTTGAGGTTTATGACTAATTCGAATAATTTTAACTAAATAATTTTGTACTACATAAGCAAATTCTTCTTTTTCCTCTTTAGAAGCATAATTTTGATAATAATAGTAAGCTTTTCTTTTTTGAGAATAATTTATTTTTTCTAAAGCCAAAAATCTTCTAAAATTGCGATAACAACTTTTATATTGTTTAAAATCATCAGCCAAAATATGATAGTGTTGGATAGCATAATCAGCAAGAAATTGTTCTACCTGAGATATGCTTAAATGATTTTGCTTAGCTATTTTATTAAGTTTCTGGTTCTCCCATAAAGCTTGTTTAGCTTCTTCAAATATTTTTTCTGCTTTTTCTTCCTGTAACATCGCACAATAAGTTTTAACTAATTCATCATCAGCATAGGAATGTATAATAAAATGAAAAACAGATTGAAAATAATAATCACTAATTCCTAAATTTTGATATATTTTTTGACAAATTGCTGATGCCGTCGAATGTTGTTTAATCATTTCTCTTAAACATGCAAAGACCATACTTTTTTGCCTTTGATAAAAGAGACCCTTTTCCTGAAAATCAGCTTGTTTAAAATAGCGAAGAACTAAATTAAAATCAGCTGGTGAACAATCTAATCCATTTACAAATCTAATAAATGCATCTTTTTCTTTTAACATAAACTTTCCCCCTATAAACAAGGAGTTATTCTAACACATTTACATAAATTAGTCAAAAAAAATAAACTGAGTGCATATGCTTAAGGTAGGGAGGATAACTTATGTGGCATGGTCTATCAAGTGAAGAAGTAGAATTAAATAGAAAAAAATATGGAACAAATAGTATTACAAATGTAAAGCAAAAAGGATTTTTAAAACTATTATTAGAATCCTTAGGTGACCCTATCATTAAAATATTATTAATTGCACTTGCTATTAAAGTAGTCTTTTTATTTCAAGATTCTAATTATTTTGAAACATTAGGAATTCTAATCGCTATCTTTCTAGCATCTTTTATATCCACCATTTCGGAATATGGAAGTGAAGCAGCTTTCCGTCGTCTTCAAGAAGAATCGTCAAAAATACTTGTAAAAGTACTAAGAAATGGCAAAATTAGTGAAATACCCATTGAAGAAGTAGTCAAAAATGATTGTATCATACTACAAAGTGGTGATAGAATACCAGCCGATGGTTATTTATTAAAGGGGGAACTGAGAGTAGATGAATCCAGTTTAAATGGGGAAGCTAAAGAAGCCAAAAAATACCCACCATTAAATCCCAATAATCTAAAAGATGAAAACAAATTATATCGAGGTTCAGTTGTTTATAGTGGCGATGCATACATGCTTGTAACAGAAATCGGTGATAAAACCCTATATGGTGCCTTAGCGAGTGAATTAGCCGAAACTGCTCCAACCTCACCCTTAAAATTAAGACTACAGGGACTAGCTAAATTTATAAGTAGAATAGGCTATTGTGGTGCAGTTTTAGTAACAATATCTTATCTATTTTCGGTAATAGTGATTGATAATAATTTTAATCCCGATTTAATCATGAATACTTTAACTGATTTTAGAGTAATGGCAGACCACTTGATATATGCTTTAACTTTAAGTGTAACGATTATTGTTGTAGCTGTTCCCGAAGGATTACCGATGATGATTACACTCGTATTATCCAGTAACATGAAAAGAATGTTAAAAAATAATGTTTTGGTAAGGCGTTTAGTTGGCATTGAAACAGCTGGAAGTATCAATGTATTATTAACAGATAAAACAGGTACTTTAACAAAAGGTAAGTTAGAAGTAAGTGAAATAATCACTGCTGATAATATTCATTATAAAAATATAAACATGATAAAAAGAAATCAAAAATACTATGAAGAAGTATATCACAGCTTGTATTATAATAATGAAAGTAGTTTTAATGAAAAAGGGGAAGTAATAGGCGGAAATAGTACTGATAAATCATGTTTAAAATTTTTAATAGAAGATAAAAACATCAAAAGAAAAGTATTAGATAAAAAGCCTTTTGATAGTAAAGAAAAATATAGTAAAGTCACATTAGATAATAACATGACTTATATAAAAGGTGCCATTGAAAAAATACTTCCCCATATAAATTATTATTTAAATAAAAATGGTGAAGAAAAATTATTATTAAACAAAAAAATATTAACCAATATGACCGATAATTTAACGAAAAAAGGAATAAGGGTTTTAGCATTATGCCGTAGTAAAGAAAAAGAAAATCTAAATAATTTAACTTTTATTGGTCTAGTTGCCATCAAAGATGAATTAAGACCGGAAGCAAAAGAAGGGGTAAGTCTAATTAGAAGTGCCGGTATTAATATGATTATGATAACGGGTGATGCGAGAGAAACAGCAACGTCTATCGCCACAGATGTCGGTTTGCTAGATAAAGATGATTTAGTTTTAACAAGTAAAGAATTAGCAGAAATAAGTGATGAGGAGTTAAAAAAGATAATTGGTAATCTAAAAGTAGTAGCAAGAGCCATGCCAACTGATAAATCAAGACTTGTCCGTGTACTAGAAGAAATGAATTTAGTTGTGGGAATGACTGGTGATGGCGTAAATGATGCTCCAGCCTTAAAAAAAGCCAATGTTGGTTTTGCTATGGGAAGTGGAACTGAAGTAGCCAAAGAAGCTGCCGATATCGTAATTCTTGATGATAACATTTTATCAATAAGCAAAGCAATTCTTTATGGAAGAACCATATTTAAAAGTATTCGTAAATTTATTATTTATCAATTAACTGTAAACATGTGTGCTCTAATCCTATCAATTATTGGCCCATTTATTGGGATTAACACCCCAATTACCATTATTCAAATGTTATGGTTAAATATGATTATGGATACTTTCTCAGGACTAGCTTTCTCATTTGAACCAGCTCTTAAAAGTTATATGTATGAACCACCAAAATCAAAAAGTGAACCTATTATCAATTCTTACATGATTGGTGAAGTTTTATTTACTGGTCTTTATTCCGCCTTACTTTGTATATTATTTTTAAAACTACCACTTGTAAGAGAGTTCATTCGTGTTGGAGAAGACTATAAATATTTAATGACAGCTTATTTTGCTTTATTTATCTTTATTGGTATTTTTAATGCTTTTAACGCAAGAAGTGAACGAATTAATATTTTAGCCAATCTAAGTAAAAATAAAGTATTTATTGCCATTATTCTTTTTATCGTAAGTGTACAAATATATTTAATTTATCATGGGGGAGACTTATTTCGGACATATGGATTAAAAGCAAGTGAATTCTTTATTGTTTTACTACTCGCTGCAACTGTATTCCCAATTGATTTTATTCGCAAAACATTCCTAAGACGACACCATTTAAAAACAGGAGTATAAATTTTTTAAAGCGTTCTACACCGTTCGACAAATTTCGCCAAACAAGTATGTTATGATATTTTCGGTGAGGAAAAAATGCGTACATTTTATATCTTTAATATTAATAAAAATTTTTATAATCTAATGAAAAACAATCCCTATCATTTATACAAAACCATGGAGGATATTCATAGTTTTGATAAAAATGATGTAAGTGTTGCATATGACTTATTTATGCAAATTGTATCCCCGTTTGATAAAAGTAAAATAAACAACATAATCTTTAATGAATGTAAAGACAATGACTTTTATTCTAAATTTCATAATGTTCATAGAATTCAAAACAAATATATTCCTGAGGATTCTTGTTTAATTGTAAGTAGTGCTTTTCTTTTATTAGAAAGTAATGTCTTAAAGCCAAGTTTTTTAACAGATTTAAAAGAAATAAATAATTTATTTGTTTGTGATTTTAAAAACAAAGACTATTTTTGGTTAAATGAGCTTGTTCGCTTGTAAAAAAAGAATGTTTATAGTAAAATATGAATGAGGTGAAATTTTATGTGGGCACAAATTTTATGGTGTATAATTGGCTTAATTGTTGGTTTAATATTAGGATTTTTACTAGCAAGACATTTCATGCAAAAATATTTAAAGAAAAATCCACCAATCAATGAAAAAATGATAGAGGTTATGATGTCAAGTATGGGCAGAAAACCTAGTAAAAAGCAAGTAAATCAAGTGATGCGTGAAATGAATAAATTTATGTAAGATTACTTGCATTTATATCAAAAATGTACTATACCTTTTCTTTGACAGCAAAATTGAGTAAAGCCAGGTACATACTGAGTTTGCTCAATTTTTAATTGTTGTGTAATAAAGATAATTTTCTAAAAATTTAAAATTTTTTTAATTTGTGATAAAGTTAAGTATTTATGGGATAAATCGAGATTAAAAATTTTTTCTAAATCTTTAATAACATCATTTCTAAAACTTTGTAAATAAATGTTATGTTCTAAATTAGTACTTGTATATTTTACTAAAGAATTAATGACATATTCATTTGAGTATTTTCGGTCTAATTTTTGTTCCAATAATCTTATTATTAATAAAGATATAAAGCAAGATAGAAAATGAGCTTCAATACTTTCATCTGTCCAAACAAATATTGGCCTAGTTTCTAGTTCAGACTTAGTAATTTTAAATGTTTCTTCAATTTTCCATAATCCTTTATAAATATCTCTTATTTCTTTATCTGTTAAATGTTTCTCACTAGTAACGATAGAATAATAACCATCAAACTTTTCTTCTTCTTTTATTTTATCTAATTTTAAAGATAGTTCTAATCCATCTGGTATTTCTCCAGTTTCTTGATTAAATTTAATATTATTAATGTATTTTGTACATCCATAGGAAGTTGCTTGGGTATATTTTCCGGGATTTTTAATTAAATCTTTGGCTTTTTCTATTGCTTGCTCTCTTAAGTTTTTTTGCCTATCCGCATATTTTTTAGAATAATAAATCATTTGTTTTTGATAGATTAAATAATTAACATTCCTTTTGCCATCTTTTTTAATTTGTACTTTTTTAGCATAAACTCTGGATTTATGTTTAAATATAGCAGGTTTATCTTCATAGTCAATAACTTTTCCTTCTTCATCTTTTATTGCTTCTTTATAGGTTACCAAATTACCAAATTCATCATATATTTCATCATAAATGAAGTCATCTTGTTTTAAAGCCCATTCTTTAAATTCTTTATCGGCACCGAGTATACTTTGACCATAAACGTAACCATCATGATTAGAATGAT
>CALWAA010000148.1 GCA_944372725.1 uncultured Bacilli bacterium
AAAAATAGTATTTATGATATCTATATTAATTTTATTGACAATGTTATTTTTAGGCTTTAAATTAGTTTTTAATAATAAGGAAAATAATGAATTAGATTACACAACTATTAAAGAAAATATAATATCTTTTTATCAAGATTATGTGATTTCAACTGAAAATAACCTAAGCGAAGAACAGAGATATTGTGTATATAAAGATTTATCAAACAACAAGTATGAGAAAGAATTTTGCTTAGATGTTCCTGGTTCATTTTTTAAGCAACTTTGGGTTAAAAATTATTTATATATATATGATTCAACTGGTCTATTTTATGGATATGATTTAAATAATAGTGAAAGATTAGAACCTGCTAAATCCATTAACTGGATTGAAAGGGTTTATGGGTATGATAATAGCTATTTTTATATTTACACTTCTAATCCAAATACGAATGAAGAAAATTATTATCAATTAAGTTTTGATTTACAAGAAATAAATGAGTTAGAAAAAGCACCATCTACTAAAAATTTAAAAAAGTTTTTTACCTAATTTTATATAATAAAGAGAGGAGAAAAAATAATGGAAACAATTGTTAAAACTCATGTAGGAGCTTATGGTATTATGATTAAAGATAATAAAATTGCTCTTGTAAGAAAAGCGAGAGGTGGCTATAAAGGAAAGTTGGATTTACCCGGTGGGGGTATTGAACATACTGAACAGCCTTTTGAAACTTTAAAAAGAGAAATTAGGGAAGAAGCCGGAATAGGCATTACTAGCTATAAATTATTAGATGTAGTTGCTACCAATATTAAGTGGGAGATGGAACCAGATTTATGGGAAGATTTGCATCATATTGGTATTTTATATACCGTAGAAACAAATGAAAGTAGTTTAAAAAGCGATGCGGACGGTTTAGATTCAGATGGTGCTAATTGGTATAACCTAAATGAATTAAACAAAACTGAACTATCTCCATTTACCATAATGGCCTTAGAAAAATTAGGTTATACTCTTAAATAGATTTAGATTTATTCTAAGTCTTTTTCTTTTTAAAAACAAAGTGTATAACTTATCATTTTTCTTTCATAATAAAAATGGAGGTTATTTATGAACAAAGAAGAATATCAAAAGCTAGTAAAAAAATATGAACCAAAGGAAAATAAATTTGAAAATGTAATTTATGCTTTTTTAATTGGTGGTTTAGTTGGCTTTATGAGTGAAGGATTAATTGTCTTATTAATGAATTTTTTTGAACTATCCCGAACTTTAGCTGGAGCATGGACATGTCTAATAATTATTCTTGCGGCTTCTTTATTTACAGCCTTAGGATTTTTTGATAACTGGATGACCAAAGCCAAAGCTGGACTTTTAATACCAACAACTGGTTTTGCCCATTCCGTATCAAGTAGTGCTTTAGACTATAAAAAAGAAGGGTTAATAACAGGGCTTGGTTCAAACTTCTTTAAACTAGCTGGTAGTGTTATTTTATACGGAATATTATCAGCATTCATTCTTGTGATTGTGAAGGTGATTATTGGTGGCTAGTAAAAAATTTAATAACGTTTATATCAAAGATAATTTTTCAATTGTAGGCCCTCTAGAACGAGATGGGCTCTTAAAAACATATGACTTAGTCATGGATGATTACTACTATGGCGAAAAAACCTTTGAACAAGCGGAAATTAAAATGCAAAAGATTGTTTTGGATAACTTGCTTAATAAAAATAAACTATCAGAAAGTAAAGTTGATGCTTTAATTGGCGGTGATTTGATTAATCAAACATCGATTTCCAGCTATAATGCTTCAAAATTTCGTATTCCTTATTTAGGAGTATATAGTGCTTGTGCAACATACGCGGAAGAATTAATTATTGGTGCATCTCTAATCAGTGGCAAACTTGCCAAAAATATTGTTGCTATCACAAGTAGTCATAACTTAAATGCGGAAAGACAATTTAGGTACCCAGTCGAATATGGTGCGGTAAAAAAGCATACCACAACTTTTACAACTACCGCTGCCGTATCAACGCTTCTAACTAGTGAACAAACAAACATCAAAATTGAAAGTGCCACAATCGGAAAAGCTCTTGATATGGGAATTACCGACACCAATAATATGGGCGCAGTGATGGCACCCGCTGCCGCTGAAACTCTAAATACGCATCTTTTAGAAATGAAGCGAAACATAAATTATTATGATTTAGTATTAACAGGTGACTTAGGGTTAGTTGGAAGAGAAATCTTTTTAGAAATGTTAAACAAACAGTATAACATAAATTTAAAAAAATACATGGATGCCGGTTGTGAGATTTACACGAATTCTCAAGAAACTTATGCCGGAGCAAGTGGGCCGGTTGCCTTACCATTAGTTTTATTTGATAAAGTCTTATCATCAAAAAGATATAAGAAAATTCTGATTATTGCGACAGGCTCCTTGCAATCTGTACAATTAGCCAATCAAAAATTAGGAATACCAGGAATTGCTCATGCAATTAGTTTGGAGGTAATATAATGACTTTTATTTGGGCCTTTTTAATCGCTGGCACTTTTTGTGCAGTAGGACAAATCATTTTAGATAACACAAAACTAACACCAGGCCATGTTACATCTTTATTTACTGTTTTAGGAAGTATTCTAGCATTCTTCGGCATTTATGAAAAATTAATTGAACTAGGTGGAGGCGGAGCTACCACTGTTATCTCCAATTTTGGTTATATGCTGTATACCGGAGCTTTAGAAGGATTTAGGGAACTTGGTATTTTAGGTATTTTTAGTGGAATGCTAACAAAATCTAGCGTTGCCATTGTAGGTTCCATCGTTTTTGCATCCATTGTCGCTTTTATTTTTAAGCCTAAGGACTAAATAGTCCTTTTTATTTTGTTATTTTTTTGGTATAATCATAGATAGTAAGAAGGGATTGTTATGGCCAAGAAAAAATATAAGAATGTAAAAATAGAGCAAGAAGAATTAAAACCAATTGCGATTGGTGCTTTTGAATCTAGGAAAAAAACATCATTGGGAATTTTTGTTATATTAACGCTTTTTGTTTTAGCAGTAATATTTTTACCTCAAATTTCCGAATTTATAGATGAATATTTAAACCCAACCCCATCTACACCGGTTACTCCTAACAATCCAACACCAGAGGAACCAGACGAACCAGATGAACCTAGTGAAAACGTAGATGAAACTTTCTATCCATATACAGCTAATTTAAGTATTGAAAGAGAGAAAATTACGGTAAGTGGAATAACTATTGATAATACTACAAATACGATATCTTATACTGTTACAAACACTACCAATTCTTATCAAAATATAGAAGAATTAAATTATTATATTGAAATTTACAATGCTGATAGAACTCTTTTAGAAAGAGTAAAATTAGTAAGCCTAAGCGTTTCCGACGATGTCACTTCCAATGTAATAGGAGGAGGAACTAGCCAAAGTTATACGCGAACTATTGATAGTACTTCAGCCATTACGGAAGGATATATTGTGCTAGTTCAAAAAACAACGGATGATTATCCCGAAGTAACTTTAACGGAAAATACAGAAGGAAATGCCACTCTTGTTTGTTCTAATGCTCATGAGAAAGTGACTTACACCTTCGAAAATAAGGCTTTAAAACAAGTAACTAGTGTTGTGGAATATTTAGCAACAGAACCAGACTATACAACCAATTATTCAAGTTACCAAACATTATCAAACTCTTATAATACAACTAAAGGTATGACTTCGACATTCATTATGAATACAACTGGTTTTTATATTACTACCGTTATGAATTTAGAAGAAGCCAGTCGTTCTTATCTTTTTAACGCTGACTCATTCCGCTTAGATACCGAGCCCAAAGTAGTTAGTTTTGAAATGGAAGCTCAAGGATTTGACTGTAATTAGGACGTGATAATATGGAATATCAATTTAGTATTAATGATTTTGAAGGTCCTTTAGACCTTCTTTTACATCTTGTTAAAACTTCGAAAATGAATATTTATGATATTGATATCAAAATTATTATTGAAGAATACCTCAAATTCATAGAAAGTGAAAAAGAAAAAAATATCGACATTGCAAGTTCCTATCTAGTCATGGCCTCCGAACTAATCCATTTAAAAAGTAAAATGCTAGTAAATGATGAAGAGAGTGAACCGGAAACAGATGATGAATTTAGCATCACATCAGAGGAAGATTTAAAAAGAAAAATATTAGAATACGAAAAATATAAAAAAATAAGTGAAAACCTAGTTGAATTAGAGAGTAAAAGAAATAATTTTTATACCAAAAGTCCAATGAAGTTAGATGAGTTTATTGACAAAAGTAATATAAGTTTTGGCAATGTTACTTTAGATGATTTAATAAATGCTTTAAAGAAATTTAAAGAACGAGAAAAATATAATAAGCCACTAAATACTAGAATTACGAAAAAAGAATATAGTATTGAACGTAGAATAGAGGATATTAGAAAGATATTACAAGTAAGAGATAAAGTAGAATTTTTAGAACTATTTAGCAAACCCAATAAAGATTTTATCATTGTAACATTTTTATCTATTTTAACCATGAGTAAAAATGATGAAATTACATTAACGCAAGAAGATAATTTTAAACCCATTTTAATAGAGAGGAGAGAAATTCATGAATAAATTAGGAATACTAGAAGGAATTTTATTTGTAGTTGGTGATGAAGGAATTAACTTAAAAAACTTATGTGAAATTATGAATATTGATATAGATGAAGCCAAAGCTCTTCTCCTAAAATTAAAAGAAAGTTATGAAAGTGATGAAAGAGGAATACGAATTAGTTATTTAGGTGATGCTTTTAAATTAACAACAAAAGAATGTCATAAAGAATATTATCAAAAATTAGTTGAAAATCCTGATACGAATACTCTTAGTCCTTCAAGTCTTGAAGTTTTAGCCATTATTGCTTACAATCAACCGATAACCAGAGTAGAAATAGATACGATGCGCGGAGTAAGTAGCAATCATATTATTAGAAAATTAGTAGCGAAAGGTCTTATCAAAGAAGCCGGAAAATCCAAAATGCCAGGTAGACCTAATTTATATCGCACAACCAGTGAATTTCTAGATTGTTTTGGCTTATCTAGCTTAAATGAACTACCGGAGTTAGAAGAAGAGCAAGTAGAAGATAACAAAAGTGAATTATTCACATCTATTTATAAAGAGGAACAAAATGAAATGGAACTTTAGTCATGAATTAACCAAAGAAAATTTCTGCCATCATGAAGATTTAACTTTGAATTATTTATCATTTGAACAAGAATTAATAGATAGGGAAGAAATTAATTTTGAAACTTTAAGAGAAGTTTTGTTTAAAAAATGCCGATTAAATAATGTTTCTTTTGATAATACTTTTTTTGGTAAAGTAAAATTTGCAAATTGTGAGCTAAATAATGTAACTTTTAGTAATTGCTCTTTAAATAAAGTAAGTTTTGATAATTGTAAATTAATTAATGTCTCATTTTTTGAAGATACCATGAGTAATATAAATATAACGGAAAGTTTACTTGAGTATTCAAAAGTAGAAAATACCAAAATAGAAAGTTCTCTATTAGATGATGTTAAATTAATGGAAAATATCCATAGACACAATAAATATGAAGCCACAGAATTTTATAAATGTGAATTAATTAATGAAAATTTTATTGATACCAACTTTAAAAATTGTGATTTAAAAACAAGTCATTTCAAAGAAACAAATATCAATTTAGATGATTTAGTATCATCTAAATTATCTATCCTAAACTTACTTGAAATCGTAAATTCTAAAGGAATAATAATTGAAGAATAAAAAAATTGTGTTATAATCATACTAGGGAGGATACTATGAGCTATATTGAACTAAAAAACGTAAAAAAAGAATATATCATGGGTGAAGTTAAAATCATCGCTGCCCACAATGTATCATTTGCAATTGAAAAAGGAGAATTAGTCGTAATATTAGGCCCAAGTGGCGCTGGAAAAACAACAATTCTTAATCTTTTAGGTGGTATGGATAATGCGACCAGTGGCAGTATCATTGTTGATGGGGAAGATGTTACTAAACTAAAACGCAAAGAGTTAATTGGCTATCGTAGAAATAGTATTGGCTTTGTTTTTCAATTTTATAATTTAGTTCAAAATTTAACAGCACTAGAAAACGTAGAACTAGCGGTTCAAATATGTAAAAATCCTTTTGACCCCCAAACAGTTTTAGAACAAGTAGGACTAAAAGACCGGATAAATAATTTTCCAGCCCAGTTATCAGGAGGAGAACAACAACGAGTAGCAATAGCTAGAGCAATCGCTAAAAATCCTAAATTACTTTTATGTGATGAACCAACGGGAGCCCTAGATTCGAAAACTGGTATTAAAATACTAGAGTTACTTCAAAAATCATGCCGAGAAATGGGTATGACAACCATTATTATTACTCATAATGCCATTATCTCCGAAATAGCAGATAAAGTAATTCGCTTAAAAAATGGAACCATTGAAGAAGTTAAAATAAATAAAAAACCAAAAGATGTAAAGGAGCTTGATTGGTAATGCGCCTTTTATATAAGCTTTCTTTCACAAAAATGCGTAAAAATATTGGGCGCTTTTTATCGGTATTATTTATTGTAGCCTTAGGGGTAGGCTTTTTTGCAGGACTACGTGAAACAACTCCGGATATAGAAACGACACTAGACAATTATTATGATGACCATCATTTAATGGATTTTAAAATTGTAAGTACAATGGGCTTGAATGAAGATGATGTGGCAAGCTTAAAAGAATTAGAGCATATTGATAAAGTAATACCAAGTTATTCAGTAGATGCCTTAATTGATGGGGAAGAAGTGCGCGTTCATGCGATTGAACCAGAAATAAATAACGTTGCTTTAGAAAGTGGAAGAATGCCTGAGGAAAAGAGCGAATGTGTAGCCGATGCTACGAAATATAAACTTGGCGATACTCTTACCATTACTAGCTTAAGTGTGGATGGCATGCTTACAAATAAAGAATATACAGTAGTAGGTCTAGCCGATTCTCCTCTTTATTTAAGTAGACAAATGGGAATAGCAAGCATTGGTACAGGCGAACTAGAATCTTTCATTTATATTCCGAGAGTGAATTTCAACTCTGAATATTATACCGAAATTTATTTAACTGCTAAAGGTACTTATGATGAAGTAGCTTATGAAGATGGCTATACCGAAAAAGTAAATTTATTACTTGCCGAATTAGAAGAGCTAGCCCCTATAAGAGAAACCAAAAGATATGAAGAAATATTAGAAGAAGCAACCATTGAAATAAGACGAATTGAAAGTGAAGCTGAAGAAGAAATATCTGCTGCGGAAGCAGAACTAGCTAGTGCTTTAACCGAAATTAATAATGGCCGCACGGAAATTTATAATGCTAAAAATGAATTAAATAATAGTGAGCTTACTTTAAATACGGAAGAACAAAATGGTTTAACCGAAATTAGTAATGCTAGGTCTTCTTGGCAAGCAAATTATAACTTATTTATGAGTACTCTTACAGGATCCGGTTTAACAATTGACACACTAGACTCTACTATGAGTAATTTAAATACGCAAATTGCCAGTTTAGAACAAATATTAAGTTCTTTAAGTGAAACCGATCCAAGTTATGCTTCTTATAAAAGCACTTTAGATAGTCTAAAGGTAGAAAAAAAGAATTTAGAAACCTTAATAGCCACTAAAGACACGTTAAATGAAAGTAAAAATAAGATAGATGCTAGTGAAACGGAATTAAAAAACAAAATTAGTAGTGCCAGAAAAGAAATAGCTAGTGCCAAAAAAGAATTAGAAGCAAGCGAGCAAGAATTAGATAATGCTTATAATGAATATTTAAGTGGTCTAGAAACTTTAAATGAGCAAAAAGCCAAAGTAGAAAGTGAAATTGCTGATGCCAGGGCAGCTTTAGACGAAATTGAAAAACCAGAGTGGTATTTACTAGATAGAACAGATAACAATGGCTATTCTAGTGTTTGGGATGATGCTGCTAAAGTAGATGCTATTGCCGGAATATTTCCTATTTTCTTTATTATTGTTGTAGCTCTAATGTGTTTTAATACGATGAATCGAATGATAGAAGAAGAACGTGGAGAAATTGGAACTTTATCAAGTTTAGGTTATGGGGAGTTTAGTATTATTAATGGGTATTTATTCTACATTTTCTTTGCTACCGTAATAGGGGTAACAGTAGGTTTATTAATCGGCTATACCTTAATACCAAATGTGATATATAGCATTTACAATGCCAATTATATTTTACCGAAATTACAAATCAATATAAAATTATTCCCATTCTTTACGATGATTTTAATTACGCTTGGTTTAATGTCCATCATTGCTATTGTATCATGTCTAAAAGAATTAAAAAATGTTCCAGCGACCATTTTAAGACCAGCAGCCCCAAAAGCCGGAAAAAAAGTTTTTTTAGAACATATCAAATTTATTTGGAAAAG
>CALWAA010000149.1 GCA_944372725.1 uncultured Bacilli bacterium
ATCAATGAAATCAGTTCGGTTTTATCTGAAACACCTAATTATTACTTCTTGTATATTAGCTATACTGGTGATGAAGATGTTTATAATTTAGAGGAAGAATTAAAACCTTTAATTGATGAATATCAATTACAAAATAATTTTTACTTCTTAAATGTTACTGATTTTAAAGATACTAATAAGAATTATAAAGAGGATATTGCTGATACTTTAAATATTGATAGAAATATTATATCTGATGTTCCTATTATTCTTTATTTTCAAGATGGAGAACTGGCAACAACTCAGGGAATATTTACAGCGAAAGAATTTAAAGATTTGTTAGAAACTAAAGATATTAAATCACAATAAAAATTACTCATTAACGAGTAATTTTTTATAATATTTACATTTTTCTTTTAATAAACATTCGCTACATTTTGGGTTTCTTGCTGTACAGTTATATCTACCAAATAGTACAAGTTGATGATGTAGTCTACTCCATTTTTCTTTAGGAAATTTCTTCATTAATTTTTGTTCAATTATTGATACATCATCACTTTCTTTGGCAAGTCCTAAACGTTTGGATACTCTAGCTACATGAGTATCAACTGCAATCGCCGGTACATCATAAATATTTGATAACACCACATTACAAGTTTTTCTTCCTACTCCAGGTAAACTTTCTAAATACTCCCTATTGTTAGGTACTATGCCATTATAATCTTCTATTAATCTTTCGGCAATTGTTTTTATGTATTTAGCTTTTTTCGTGTGAGAACCACATGGTCTAATAATATTTTCTATCTCTTTTTCGCTAGCATCTTTTAATCCTTTTAAATCATATTTCTTAAATAAAATACTTGTTACCATATTCACTCTTTTGTCAGTACATTGGGCACTTAAAACGGTTGCTATTAATAGTTCATAATCCTTTGTATACTTGAGCTCACATCTAGCAGAAGGATAATATTTATCTAATACATTAATTATATCTTCACTCTTCATCGTCTAACCAGTTATAATCAAATAACTCACTATCCTCCTTTTTTGGCGTAGTTCTTTGTTCTAAATGATTGTTTACATCATTCATTGTTTTAAATCCTTTTTTATTCCATTCATATAATATTTTGTCAATATATCTAAAGTTTCTCACACCATTATAAACTGCTTCTTTTAAGGCACCTGCGATTAATTCTTCACTGTAGTTATGCTCTAACCAGGCATTAATAATTTCATATTCCGTACTAGTAATAGGACGAGCAAATTCTTGTTCAAATTTGGCATAGATATCCATTTTCATTTCTTGTTTTGCTTCGCTTTTTTCTTCTTCTAAAATCATTTCATAAAAATTATCTAAGCTAACTTTTTCTATCATTCTGCCTTCTATATCTTTTTCCGTTTTAATATCAATTAATTTTTTAGATAAAAGATTAGTAAAAACTTCATAAGCTTTATCAGATGGTATTCCTAAATTTTTGCTTAATTCATCCATATTTAAGTAACTATTAAAGTCATTATCAAAATAGGTAAGCATTAAAAATTCTTCTAAAGATAACTTTAAAGATAAAGCTTTTTTGATAAATAAGCTATTGGTTATATATTTTGGACATTTAAATAATTCTATTTTCATTTCATCCACTCACTCGTATAATAGTTTTTGTAAGTGACAAAATCACTTATATTAACTATTTTTTATTTATTCTATTTTTATGAGTAAAAATAGTTAAAACTTTGGATTATTTATACCCTTGTGTTATTATATCTTTTGAGATGTAATAACTAGGATCTATTCTGGCCACTCCTGTAACCCTTAATGGTGTTTACTCTTAAAGAATGTTTCCCTACTTATTAGTTATTATCCTTCTAACTCAGATGATGTTTCTCTTTTAAGTTTAATCGCAGCAAATTATCCTTAAACAAAGATGTATTCTTATAACGAGGTTGTTGTCAAACTTTTAAGCAAGGGTATCTGTAGTCCATTATATCTCACAAAATCCATAAACGAAAGGTGGTGATACTTATGCAAAACTGTTTATTCATTGGTGTTGATGTAGCATTAAAAGGTAACCAATTTTGTGTTATGAACTTTGATCAACATGTTTATTTCAACCTTAAATTCCCCAATAATCCAGAAGGAAATGATACGGTTATCAATAAAATTAAAGACATTGAAAACAAATTCTTCTTTGAAAAAATCATCGTTGTTATGGAATCTACTGGTATGTATTCCTTTCATCCAGCTTGTTATCTTTCTTCTAATGAATACTTAAATCAGTTTCATACTGAAGTTTATCAAATCAATGCTTGTGATTTTGATAAGTACAAGAAAAGCTTTCACGATTTAGAAAAAGAAGATGGTATTGATGCTTATATTCTTGCCGACTATGCAAGAGTCGGAAGAACTAAAGCTTTATATCCTTTTAGAGGTTCTCAATACATTGCACTTCAACGTCTTACAAGACAAAGATATCATATTTGTAAAGAATTAATCAGGGAAAAAACTTATGTTTTAACAAATTTGTATCTTTCTTTCTCTGGTTTAATGTCTTTAGACAAAAACGAATTGCCTTTTTCTGACTTGTTTGGTGTCACTTCTTCTGCTTTCTTAGAAGAATTTGATTCTCCAGATCAAATCGCTGAATCTTCTGTTGAAGAACTTATTCACTTCATTACGGAAAAAAGTAAGAATCATTCATCTAATTTAGATAATAAAGTTAATGCTTTAAATAAGGCTGTACGTTCCTCATACAGATTAGATCAAACTGCTTATGAACCAATTAATATTGCCATTGCCTGTTCTTTGAATACCATTAGATTTTATCAACAACAACTTAAGAACATTGATAAGGCTATTTTAAATGCGGCTTTAGGATTGGATTCCAATACTTACCATATCTTACTTTCCATTCGTGGTATTGGTAAAGTTTATGCTGCTGGCATTATGGCTGAAGTTGGTAATATTGATCGGTTTTCACACAATTCCAAACTTGCTAAATATTCAGGCCTTTATTGGAAAAGAAATCAGTCTGGAGAGTTTGATTCTCAAGATAAGAAATCTTCTAAAAAGTCTAATAAATATTTACGTTACTATTTAGTTGAAGCAGCTGCTTCCTGTGTTAGACAGAACTTTCCTTTTATAAAAGATTATTATAATCTTAAATATAAAGAAGTTACTAAACATCAACATAAACGTGCACTCGTTTTATCTGCTCGTAAACTTG
>CALWAA010000150.1 GCA_944372725.1 uncultured Bacilli bacterium
AGGAACAAAATCAAGAAAAGCTGTAAGTATTTTAGAATATTATGGTTATGATGTTACCCAAATGAGTTATGAATAATGAAATGTAAAAGCTAAAAAATAAGTACGAAAATAGTAACAAAACTATTGATTTTTACTCAATAATACTGTATATTATAAATGTATCTTTTCTTTGACAGCAAAATTGAAAAAAGCTAGGTCTAATAAGGCCTAGCTCAATTTTTAATTGTTGTGTAATGACAATAATTTTCTGAAAATTTAAAATTTTAATAAAACATTTTTCTATTATACCAAGTAAGTAAAGGGCTTCTTGATAACGTTATAATTATACCATTGGAATTTTAAAATGAAAAGTAATTATTAAAAACAATTATAAAAAAAGATTAAAATATTTATTACACAACCATTTCACAACAAAAAATGCAAGATTCTTGACACCCTGAATCCCTTGTTTTAAAAGGGATAAATACATATTATGATAGAACACAACTGTCAAACTTCGGAGGTAAAAAATCTATAACTTTTTCTATATGATATGATAAAATATTATTAGAGGCTTTTAATAACTATTTTACAAATACAATTAAAATATTTACGATTTAATCGTAAAAGAAAATAAAACATATTCACTTTTAAACTTAAATATGATAAAATATAAGTTAGAAAGAGAATGATAATTATGAGCAATAGTGATAAAATTCTTAAATTGATGGAAAAAAATAATGGATATGTAACAACTAGAGAAGTTGTGAGTAATAAAATTGATAAGAAATTCTTATCGGACATGGTAAAAAAAGGGAAAATTGTGCGCATCTCTAGAGGATATTATGGATTACCTACTTATATTGAAGATGAATATTATAAAATTGCATCAAAAAGTAAAAATGCTATTTTTTCTATGACAACAGCACTTTATTTGCATAATCTCTCTGACCGTACTCCCCTTGTATTTCATATTACTCTACCAGCAGGTTATAGTGGCACACTTCAAAAAGAAAAAAGAGTAGTAATTAATTATGTAAAAAGGGATTTATTAGACTTAGGAGCAATAGAAATGACTTCTCCTTTTGGAATGAATATTAAAGTATATGATGTTGAAAGAACAATTTGTGATATTATTAAATATAAAAATAAAGTAGATGCTGAAATTTTTAGAAAAGCATTAAAAAACTATATCAAATGCAAAAATAAAAATTTAAGCAAACTAGCTAAGTACGCTAAAATAATGAACATTGAAAAGAAAGTAAGTGAATATATGGAGGTTTTGTTACAATGAATAAAATAAATTAAGAAGTATAAATCATAGGCAAAAATTCAACTTATATATTCAATAACTAATTTTAATAGAATTACCAAAAAAAGTGTAAATACACTAAATATTCAAAAATAATATTGACGAAAAGAAAAAATAATATTATAATAAAATTACCAAAAAAGGTGTAAATACACTAAAAAAGGAAAATGATAATATGAAAGAAATAAAAAGAGATTATTATTTGAATAAATTAATAAAAAGACGAGAGAATGGTAGAATAAAAATAATAACAGGTATCCGAAGATGTGGCAAATCATATCTATTAAACCCAATTTTTAAAAATTATTTACTTGAAACTGGTGTTCCTGAAGACCACATTATTAATTTAGATTTGGATTATATAGAAAATAAAAAATATCATGACCCTAACATACTATTTGAATATGTTATGGATAAAAGGAAAGATAATAAAATGTATTATGTTTTACTGGATGAGATTCAAGAAGTTGATGATTTTGAAAGAGTACTAAATAGTTTTTTAGGTAAAAGAAATTTAGATGTTTATGTAACAGGTTCAAATTCTAAATTTTTGTCTAATGATATTAAGACGGAGTTTCGTGGTAGGGGAGATGAAATAAGAATTTATCCTTTATCATTTAAAGAATTTTCTTCGGCATATTCAGGAACTGACAATCAAAAATGGAATCAATATGTTACTTATGGTGGAATGCCTTATATTTTGTCATTAGATACAGATGAAGATAAAAGCCAATATTTAAAAGATTTATTTGATAATACATATCTAAAAGATATTTTAGAAAGAAATAAAATATATAAAGATGATATTTTAGATAAAACAATTGATATATTATCTTCATCAGTAGGTTCACTTACAAATCCTAAAAAAATAGCTGATACATTTGTTAGCCAAGGAATAAAAGAAGTATCCCATAAAACAATATCAGTTTATATTGGATATTTATTAGATTCCTTTATGATAACAAAAGCTGAAAGATATGACATAAAAGGAAGAAAATATATTTCTACACCATCAAAGTACTATTTTGTTGATGTAGGGCTTCGCAATGCTAGATTAAATTTTAGACAAATAGAGCAAAATCATCTAATGGAAAATATTATATATAATGAATTATTGTTGCGTGGTTATAATGTTGATGTAGGTGTTGTAGAACAATTTTCTAAAGATGAAAATGGGACAACAGTTAAAAAGCAATTAGAAATAGACTTTGTTTGTAATCAAGGAAGTAAGAGATATTATGTTCAATCAGCACTTAACATAGACGATGAAGAAAAAAGAACACAAGAGTTAAGACCACTTTTAAATGTTAAAGATTTTTTTAAAAAAATAATTATTGTTAAAGATGACATTGTTCCCTGGCATAATGAAGAAGGTGTTTTAATTATAGGAATTAAAGAGTTTTTATTAAGAGAAGATAGTTTAGATATATAACAAAATGAATTAAAAATTATATACTAAATTTATGTCCTAAAATTTATATGACAAGTAAATGAAATTATTTTACATTTCGTCCAAAAAATACCAATCTTTATAATATTATTAATACGATAAATACTATAAATCTAAAAAGCAACTTGACCTTATATTAAAGCGTGAACAGATTATATTATTCAAAACTGGATGAGAACAACTAAGTACATGCAAGTATTTAAGATTTTTAATTCCATCGAATTCGATGGGTTTAAAATAAAGCTGATTAGAAGAAGTGAGTATAATTTTTCCCTACAAATAATTGTAAATCTTTTTATTTTATGGTATGATTAATTATAAGGTAAAAGGAGTAGGGTAGTGTGGCAAAGTTAGATGCACATTTTAAAGTTGATTACACAAATGCACTTGCTAATGATAAAGCCATATTCAAAGGAAATAAATATCGAATTACAATCTTAAGTGAAAGACTAATTCGTTTTGAATATGATGCGAATGGCAAGTTTTTTGACCATCCAACCGAATTTGCACGATTTCGTAATTTTAGTGTACCCGAATTTCAAGTAGAAGAAAATGATAAAACCCTAGTTATCCAAACCAAATATTTTGTCTTACAATATGTAAAAGAGCGTCCCTTTATTGGACCTAAATATGCACCTGACCAAAACTTAAAAGTAGGACTCATGAATAGTGATAAAATATGGTACTTTAATCATCCTGAAGCGCGTAATTTTGGTGCGACGAAAGTATCCCTCGATAAAAATATGAAGAGTTCATTAAAAAAAGGTTTATATTCCACTGACGGTTTTGCTTCTTTTGA
>CALWAA010000151.1 GCA_944372725.1 uncultured Bacilli bacterium
TTAATCAAATAAAAACCGTTTTATAATATAGCTTTATTGCTCCTAAAGTAGCTTTTGCAATAATTGAAGGTCTAAATGTTTTAAGCTTTTCAACATTCAATACCATTGAAAAATTTTTTATATTATTAATTATGCTATTATTAATTATACTAGTTATAAAATTTATATATGTAAATAGAAAGAAATTAAAGGAACATCAATTTGTATATTTTTTAATTATCATTTTCTTATTTAATTTTATTTTACATTTATTTTATGGAAATAGCGAATCATTTTTATATATTAACCATTATCAATTTATGTTTATATTAATAATTGGTTATCTTATAAAAAATAGCATTAAAACAATCAATAAAAAATTGTACATATTATTAATCTTTATATTTTTAATAGAATTAATATTTAATATACTAGGAACTGTTAAAATTTTTAATTTAGTTGCTTCTATAACATCAACTAATTCTTTCATACCTGTAATAGGGTATATATACATAATTCCAATTATATTAATACTAATAATGTTAAAATTTAAACATAAAAAAATTGGCTTATTTATCAGTACCATATGTTTAATTTTAGTAAATTTACTAATAACGAACATTGCTTGTTATAAAGTTGAAAGCTATATATTTCCAGAATACAAAGAAAAGTATAATAAATATATAGAGCAAATAACTCAATTAAAAAGCAACCTCTCAATTCAAGAAATTTATAAGTCAGAAAACCAAATTTACTTTTTTGGAATGGGAAATAGGCGAAAATTGATATATGCGCAGGGGAAACTATATGATTTAACTAGTGGTGAAGAACTTTTAAATGAGAAAATTACTAAAGACATGGTAATTCCAAATGATTACAAAGTCGTATTAGAAAACAATGATGGTGAAAAAATAATTATATACGAAAATGAAGTTGGAATATATTTAGAAAAAGATAATAAAAAAACCACTTTATATGAATCTGAAGATAAAATTAATCTTCCAGCATTTACAAATCATAAATATTCAGAAATTTTAAAAGTATTACATCAAGAAATCCTATTTAATATTGAAGAAAGCATAATGAAACCAAATATTTTAGTTTACAATGATGGATGGTATCGAGATGCTTTTATAGGAGCTATGGTGTTAGAGAAAACAAATAATGTATTTTTAATTAAAGATTGGGTAGATAATATTAATTCTATTTATGACTACCAAAATAAAATGCCAGAAACAGACAATTTAGGTGAATTATTATATTTAATTTATATAACAAAAAGTGATAATAAAATTTTAGATGAAATAATAGAAGAGATAAACAAAATAAAAAAAGATAATAATATTAGCTATTTAGTAGGTTATACAGATGGTGCAATACTAAGCTATTATCCAACAGCAATAGCTAAATTTGCGCTAGAAAAATTAGAAATAGAAAACGATTTAAAACTGCCAGAAAATGATGCTTATACTAAATTAGCATGGTTCTATAATAAAAGTATCGTGAACGAAGTTACTGACTCTATAGATTACCCTTATTTAGGATGGGCAAATTATCATTATAATAAAAAAGATGTGACATTATATATTTGCAATAGTTTATACCCTCTAAGTTATGAAAAAAATGGAACCTATGCAAATTATAATAATATGCCAAATCTATTAAATGGTTTTAAAAAAGCTAATATTTCTCCAACTCATATATGGGATGCAGCAGAAAAATTTTTATTAATTTATGAATTATAACTAAAGGAGAATTAAAATGATTAAATATATTAAATTAATACGAATAAAACACTATATAAAAAACTTTCTAATTTTCTTACCACTTATATTTAGTCGTAATATTAATGCGACTAATATATTACTATCAATTTTAGGATTCATAAGCTTTTCTTTTGCCTCTTCAATCATTTACATTGTAAACGATATTAGAGATAAAGAAAAAGATAAAAACCATCCCACTAAGAAAAATAGACCAATCGCAGCTGGCACAATATCAATAACTAATGCTTTAATAGTAGCAACTTTATTATTAATAATAACAATAGCAATTTTAATATATTTAAGTACATTTAATAAATTTATAAGTATTTATATTATTACTTATATACTAATAAATATTATGTATAGCTTTGGCCTAAAAAATATTCCCTTATTAGATGTATTTATTTTAGCGTTAGGATTTTTAATAAGAGTACTATATGGTGGATCGTTAATAAATGTAGAGGTTTCTAACTGGCTTTTCTTAACAGTATTATCAATCTCTTTCTATTTAGGATTAGGAAAAAGAAGAAATGAGCTAATTGCTCAGGAAAAAACAGGAAATACCACAAGGAACGTTTTAAAATATTATAATAAAGAATTTTTAGATAAGAATATGTATATGTGTTTAAGTATGACCATTATATTTTATTCTTTATGGTGTCAGGATTTAAACTTTGATTATATTATGTGGACTATTCCAATTGTACTATTAATTTGTATGAAGTACTCTTTAAATATAGAATCAAATAGTTCAGGAGATCCCGTAGAAGTCCTACTTAAAGACAAAATTTTAATGCTGTTAGTAGGAATATATGCAATTGCTATATTGTTAACATTATATGTTCTAAGGTGATAAAAAATGTATAACTTGTATGATTTTGATAAAACCATTTATAATGGTGATTCAAGTATAGACTTTTTTCTATACTCACTCAAGAGAAACTGGTCCATCATTAAATATATTCCCAAAGATATTATTGCCATCATAAAATACAAAACCAAAAAAATTTCCAAAAAGGAAATGAAAGAAATCTTTTTCTCATTTTTAAACGAAATACATGACATTGATACACATATTGAAAATTTTTGGCATAAACATAGGAGAAAAATAAAAAAATGGTATCTATTACAAGAACACAGCAGAGATATTATAATTACGGCATCACCAGACTTTTTGATTGAGCCAATTGGCGAATACTTAAGCGTAAAAGATGTAATTGCTACTAAAGTAGACAAAAATACTGGAAAGTTTACAAGTAATAATTGTTATGGTGAAGAAAAAGTTAAAAGATTATATGAAAAGTATTCCAAGATAAAAGTAAATGAAGCATATTCTGATAGTTTATCAGATATGCCAATGCTAAAATTAGCAACAAACCAGTACTTAGTGAAAAAAAATAAAATAATTAAATTAACTTCTAAATAAAAAGAAAGGATTAAAATATGAAATTTTTAAAAGAAAAATTTAGTTTAATATTATCTATATTATATATAATATTAATGCTAGGTATATGTATTGGAATTATGATTAATATCATTAATTCAAGCAAATACATTTATTTTATATATTTTTTATTAGCAATTATAATTGTCTTTCTAATTAACTTATTTTTATTCAAAAAAAATAAACAAATAAACCAAAAATTTTTTTTAATCAGTTTAGTAATAGCAATAATATTATATAGTTTGTTACTTTTTTTACCATATAATGAACCATACGTAGATTATGCTACATTCTATAATAACGCAATACATTTTGCTACAGATGGCGCATATGCTTCAAAATACATGGCACTTTTTCCTCATCTATGGGGATATATTATGTTTTTAGGTGTACTTTTTAAAATCTTTGGTGTTAACTACTTAGTGGTTATAATATCAAATGTTATTTTAAACTTTATATCAACTTATTTTGTTTTTAAAATAATAAAAAGTATATCAGATAAAAAAACTGCATATTTTGGAACAATTTTATGGTTATATAATCCTATAAATTTAATATGGTGTATGTTTGCTTTTGGTGGAACCGCCTTTAATACGTTTTTGGCTATATCAATTTATTTAACTATCAATTTTTTTAAAGCAAACCATTTAAAAAATAAGTTGCTATATTCATTGCTGATGGGATTATTCCTGGGTATTACCAATTTATTTAGACCAGTCTCAATTATATTTATAATCGCATTTTTAATCGTATTAATTTATGAATATTTTATAAAGAAACCAAATAATAGAATATTAAATGTTATTTGCACAGTGATTATATTTGTATTTTATATTTGTGTTGGAAAAATATCAAATATTTACTTAGAACATGAAATTGGATATGAATCTGCAACTTCGGTGGGATTTACACTATTTAGTGGATCAGACATAAATTCCGATGGTAGTTGGTCAGCAACAGGGTCAAAAATCTTAAATGAAGGAATGGAAAAAGAACCGTTTGATGCAAATAAAATTCAAAATAATCTACAAAATTTAGCAATTGAGAATTATTTAAATAATGGGATGAAAAACATTAACCTTTTGTTAAAAAAGTTTATCTTTTTGACTAGTGATATTGGAGGGTATAGTTGGAATAATGCAACAAGTATGTTAGATATCGAATTTTCACATAATCAAGGAAATATATTGAATTTTATTTCAATGTTGGGTTACTATATTCTAATTTTAATAAATTTACTCTTTGGAATACACGCAACTAAACAAAAAGAATTATCAACTATTTTAAATATATTAATTTTATTTATTGGTGGATTTACATTAGCAAGCATTTTTTTGGAAGTTGCTCCAAGATACTTTTTGCCAGCATTAATTCCACTTACAATACTTGGTAGTATAAGCATGATAAAACCAGAAAAGACGAGCTAAAAATTAGTTCGTTTTTTCTATTCTACCGTAACAGACTTAGCTAAATTTCGAGGTTTATCAACATCTAAACCTTTTTCTTTAGCAATGAAGTAAGCAATAAACTGTAAAGGTATAATAGCAAGAATAGGACTAATGATAGAATTAATATGAGGAATATGAATTACATTGTCTTTTTTAATATCTTGGTTTGTAACAAGTATAATATTAGCACCTCTAGCTTTTACTTCTTCTAAGTTGCTAAGTGTTTTTTCAGAAGTAATTGGGTCAGTAACAATACCAACTACAAAAGTACCATTTTCTATTAATGCTATTGGACCATGCTTTAATTCACCCGCTGCATATGCTTCACTATGGATATAGCTTATTTCTTTTAATTTTAAAGACCCCTCTAATGCTGTATAATAGTCATTCCCTCTACCTATATAAAATAAATCTTGTTCTTTTGTCATTTTTTTAGCTATTTCTTGATAATATTGATTATTGCTAATGACTTCATTCATTAAATCAGGTAAATTCATTAAATCTCTTTTCAAGCTTTGGCAAAGGTCAGTATTTTTATCAAGGACTTCACTCATATAAATAGCTAAAGCTACAATGAGGCCTACTTGAGAGATATATGCTTTGGTAGATGCAACAGCTATTTCCGGACCAGCATGGGTATATAAAGTGTAATCTGCTTCTCTCGTAATAGATGATTCAAAAACATTTGTTACCGCAACAGTTTTAGCTTTTTTCTCCCTTGCAAGTTTTAATGCTGCAATCGTATCAGCAGTTTCCCCAGATTGACTAATAAAGATACATAAGGTATTTTCATCAAGTATTGGGTCTTGATACCGAAATTCGCTAGCAACTTCTACATTTACGGGAATACGACATATTTTTTCTATCGCATATTTTCCAACTAAACCAGCATGCATCGCTGTACCACAAGCAACAATATAGATTTGTTTTAATTTTTCTAAATAACTTTTATCTAAAGAAAAATTAACAAAGCTAATAGGATTATTTAAAGATACAATACCATTTAAAGTATTTTTAAGTGCCTCTGGTTGCTCATGAATTTCTTTTAACATGTAATCTTCAAAACCATTTTTATCTATTGCATCCATTTCCCAATCAATTGTTTTACTCTCTTTATCTGTTTTTTGAAAGTCTTTATCATAAAAGACAATATCATCACCTATAACAGCTTTCTCATCATCTTGCAAAAAATAAAAATCTTTCGTATATTCTATAATCGCTGGTATATCACTTGCCGCATAAATGCCATTATTACCAATACCAAGTACTAAAGGACTATTTTTCTTAGCAACAAGGATTGTATTAGGAAGTAGGGGTGTTATAACAAGAATTGCATAACTTCCCTTTAAATCATTTAAAGTATCTTTAAAAGCATCCATTACATTGCCAGTTTTTTGATAATAATATTCCATCAAAACAGGAATAACTTCCGTATCTGTTTGAGATGAAAAAGAAAATCCTTGATTTTCCAAAAAATCTTTTAGTTCTAAATAATTTTCGATAATACCATTATGCACAACTGCAAAATGTTTATTCTGATCCATATGAGGATGAGCATTTTCTTTCGATGGCACCCCATGAGTTGCCCATCTCGTATGCGCAATACCAATCGTACCAGTTAAAGAATCATAATTTATGATAGCTTCCAAGTTAGCAATTCTCCCTTTATCTTTTAAAATGGTAATATCTCCATCTTGCAAAATAGCAATACCTGCTGAGTCATACCCTCTATATTCTAATGTTTTAAGTCCTTTAATTAATTTGTGAGCAACTTTACTTTTACTAACAACTCCAACAATTCCACACATATTTTCTTCACTTCCTTTATCTTTATAAATAAATACTACTATAATTTACATTTCGTGTCAAATAAACATTTAAAAGTATAGGGAAAAATGGTAAAATAATTACATAGTTAGGAGTAAGTATATTATGAAATTAGAAAAATATAAGTCAGGAGAATATAAACAAGGAAATGGCTATAAAGCCTTTTTGCCAAGTCCAATTAATTATAATTGGGGTTGGGATGATACAAAACTAGATTCTTTACTAGCAGAAGCAAATAGACAAATTGGCGAACTAAATGCATATTCATTATTACTTCCTAATGTTGACTTATACATCAAAATGCATGTCAGAATTGAAGCAAATAAATCTAGTAAAATTGAAGGTACTAAAACTACGATTGAAGAAGATTTGTCTGATTTACAAGATATAAATCCTGAAAAAAGAGATGATTGGGAAGAAGTTCAAAATTATATTAAAGCAACAAATTATGGTATTGCTAGAATTAATGATGGGTTTCCAGTATGTAACCGATTGATTAGAGATATACATAGAATATTATTAAATGGTGTCAGAGGTGAGAAAAAAACCCCAGGCGAATGTAGAACATCCCAAAATTGGATTGGTGGAACAATGCCATCCACTGCAGCTTATGTACCTCCGCTAGTAGAGGGACTTAGCCGATTGTTTAAAAGATTTAGAATTATTTATTAATAATGACGAAATTGATACACCGATTTTAATAAAAATTGCTATAATTCATTATCAATTTGAAACAATTCATCCATTTTTAGATGGTAATGGAAGAATTGGTAGATTATTAATTCCTTTGTATTTACAAAATAAGAAGTATTTAGATAATCCATGTTTGTATATATCATATTTTTTTGAAAAAAATAGAGATTTATATTATCAAAAATTAAATGATGTTCGAGTTAAAAATGATATGATTGGATGGTTAAAGTTTTTTTTAGAGGGCATAATAGAAACAGCTAAAATTGCCAAAGAAAAATTCAAAAAAGTGGTTGAACTTACTAAAAAAATCGATAATCAGATAACAGACTTAAAAGTAAAATATGACAATGCCAAAAAAATAATGGATTATTTTTACGATGAACCATATTCAACACGTAAAAAAATATCTGAAGCGCTAGAGATGCCTGAATCAACTGTTAATGGTGTTATAAACGGACTAAAATCAGCTAATATAATTAGAGAAACTACAGGTTATAGTAGAAATCAGATTTTTGTATTTTCTGAATATGTTGAAATATTTTTGTCTGAATAATTTATAAAACGAAAAAACAAAAAAAATCGTTTGAAAAAAAAATATAGAACGAAATTCTTTAATTTTTCGCTCTATAAAAATTTATAAAACGAAAAAGTGATTATATAATGGTTGAATTTATTATAAATAAGAAAAATAGGTGAGCATATGAAAGTGATAAGTATAATAACTGGAAAATTAACATTAATCGCAGGAAAAATCCTTCATCGGGGAAGTTCCTTGCCAGGCAAATTAGCCTTAAAAGTAGATAAAAAAATTTTAAGCAAACTAAAATATCCTGAAATTAGGTTAATTGTCACTGGCTCTTCCGGAAAAGGAAGTACTGCTAAATTAATCGCTGATGTACTAAAAGATAATGGCTATAGCATTTGTTTTAATGAAGCTGGTTCCAATTTAAAATATGGTGTTACCACTGCCTGCATTAGAAATTGTAATCTTTTTGGTAAAATAAAAAGAGATGTATTAATATTGGAAGTAGATGAAAGATATACAAAGGAAGTATTTAAAGAGATTAACCCTAATTATTTAATTGTAACAAACTTAACAAAAGACCAACCTCCACGCCAGTATAATGTTGATATAATTTTAGGCGAAATAGAAAAGAATTTGCCCAAAGATACGACTATAATTACAACCATGGATGAACCTTTCTTAAGAAATTTCGAATTAGATTTTCCTAATAACAGTATTCATTACGGCATTTTAGAAAACAAATATTCTTATAAAAAGCAAATATTTGAAAACCTAAATACTTACTATTGTCCAAAATGTGGAACTAAATTAAACTATGATTACTATAATTTTGAAACACTCGGTAAATATAATTGCCCGAATTGTGATTTTAAATGGGAAACACCTGATGTAATTGGAGAACACTTGGATTTAGAAGGGGGTACTATCAAAATAAATGATAAGGAGATTAGCATTGGTGGTGATATGCTTCATCAAGCCTATAATACTTTAGCAAGTTACACTTTCTTAAGTGAGGTAATAGGTTTAGAAGAAAATAAAATTATGGATGGCATAAACAATCACAACCATAATAAAAATATTGAATTTATTAAAAATGACAAACATTATAAAGCCCTAAATTGCAAAGCTGAAAACGCAACAACTTACAATGCTTGTGTGTATAAAACTTATTTAGATGAAGATTTAAAAGATGTTGTCATAGGCTGGAAAGAAATTAGTAGAAGATACAATCACTTTGATGTATCATGGTTATATGATATCGAATTTGAACTTTTAAATAACAATTCTTTAAATAAAATATATGCCGTAGGAATAGATAAGGAGAATATCAAAAAGAGATTATTACTAGCAAGAATTCCGGAAGAAAAAATTGTTATGGCTAGCTCTTTATCAGAAATAAAAGAAATGATTGAAAAAAGTGAAGCAAAAAAAGTTTATGGTATTCTAAATTTTGATTATATGGAACCCTTTGAAAATACTTTTAAGGAGGATGTATTATGATAACAATTGCTCATCTTTATCCTTATGAATTAGCTTTATATGGTGAAAATGGCAATATAAAAGCTTTGACTTACTATTTAGATAAAGAAAATATAAAGTATAAAGTAGTTTTAATTGATAAGGAAGACAAGCTAGAATTTTCTAAATATGATTTCATTTATATTGGCAGTGGTCGCAAAAAATATTTAGAAGATGTAAAAAAACGTTTGTTACCATATAAAGAAGAACTAGAAAATTATATTGAAAATGATAAAATTCTCCTGGTGACCGGAAATGCCATCAGTATCTTTACATTTTTAAATAAATATGATGTAGAATATTGTGAAACAAGAGAAATTCATGATGTAGATGCCACAACTTCTTTATGTAAAGGAAATATGAAAGGATTCCAAAATACAGAATATTTAATTAGTACGACAAAAGATATATTATTTAATATAAATGAAGGAGTAGGAAATGCTAAAACTTTAATGGAAGGTTTTAAATATAAAAATTTTTATGCTACTTCTATTATTGGACCAATTCTTGCACGTAATGACAATTTATGTAACTATTTCATTAAACTATTAACTGATGATAAAAACTAGACAAAATACCAATTTTATATTAAAATAGCTCCTATAAAAAAGGAGAAAATAACATGGACGATAAACTTTTAAAACATGCTCAAGAATATATTGAAAAGATGGCAAATGGTATTAATCCCTTAAATAATGAAAAAATAAAAGAGGATGAACTAATTAATAATGTTAGAATATCACGTTGCCTTTTTTATGTTAATACTATATTAAAAGAAGTAATTGCTAACAATAAAACAAAAACAAAGCCATTTTATTTAACAAAGGAACAACTTTCTAAATATGAGTACACCAATTTTCCTATTTCCATCACACAAATATTAAAAAAGATAAATGCTCTAATAACTGATAGTGCCATGTCCAAACTAAAAATAAATGAATTAATAAATTGGTTGCTAGAAGTAGGATTAATCAAAATAGTAGAAAAAAATGAAAAACAAGTAAAAGTACCTACTGAATTTGGTCGAAATTTAGGATTACATATTGAACATATTTCTACCCCATCGAAAGAATACGATAAAATTATGTATAGCAAAGAAGCCGAAGAATATATTATAGCAAACTTTACTAAATTATTAACTTTTATTAACAAAAAAATTAAGTCCTAAAAACTTAATTTTTATTTATTTTTCTTTAAATTTTTATTAATAAGTCTAACTTTAACTCCTTTTTTTCTAGCAAAAGTTTTCTTAACACCCTTTGGTAAATTAGCTTTATAAGTTTTCATGAATCCACCTCCTATAAACCTTGACTAAAGCTAATTATAACACTAACTTGTCTAAAAGCCAATAAAAATCGAACTTCTTGACAATTAAAGATGGGAATAATATAATTAACGTGAGTTAAAACTCATAGAAAGGAAAAATATGTTAGAACTAAAAAATATAAATTTCAAAAGAGATAACAAAATTATCTTAAATAATATAAATTTAACTTTAGATGATAATAAATTCTATTGTATAACAGGACCGAATGGCAGTGGCAAATCCACACTCGCTAAAATTATTATGGGCCTTACTACACCCGATAGTGGAACTATCCTTTATAATGGGAAAGATATCACGAATTTAAGTGTAGATGAACGTGCTAAGTTAGGAAT
>CALWAA010000152.1 GCA_944372725.1 uncultured Bacilli bacterium
AGTCGCTTAATAGCGCAAACCGACGCAATGATGCAAAAACAACAAAAAAACCAAGCCCGAAGACTTGGTTTTTTTGTTGTGATCGATATTAGGCTTCTTGATATGTAACGCTAATTGCCGTAATACGAACTTGACCATTTGTGACACTGCTCTTAGTATTACCAACATTGAATGTGATACTTGCAGCATTTAACGTTATAGTTTGGTCGGAGGCAATGTTCGCACTTTCGTAAACAAGCGTACCCGTTTTATCAGAAATGTACGAAATCGTAACGCTCGTGATTACGTAACCGTCTGCTGCAGAAATTGTAACGGTGGGATCTTCTCCCTGATAAATGCGAATGTTGGAACCAGAATCATAGTACTTACCGGTATTTTGCCCACCCGTATAGGATACACTGATGACCTCATCGAGTGTGAACGGATTTTCTACCTTGTTACCATTTGTCCAACCCTTATCTGCGACCATATCTGCTATTACCGCGTCGACGGTATTGGTCGTTACTCCGATTAGACTTGTAGAAACAACAATTGTTGTGTTTCCGGAAATAGTCGCCGTATACACACTTTCGGCATTAGCCGTCACTACTTCGCCGTTTACTTTTACGGACACGATTTGGTAACCCTCATCGACCGTCACCTTGAATGTAAAAGTCATTCCGTTTGTACCGGATTCTGCACTGAGTTCAACCACCTGTGCATTTGCGCTGGACGCTTCGTCAACAGTAATTGTAGATGTTCCACGAGTTACTTCTTCCATGTAAGTATAGTCGCCGTCCTTACTGGAAACTTCCAAAGTTCCGTTGAAGTTGGTGAGATAGCCGTAGAAGAGCACGGTGTCGTTGGGATAAACCGCGTCAATGCCGCTGCCAAGATTTGCCGAGTAAACCAACAGTTGGTCTGCATCGCCCAAAGTGTCTACGATGTAAAGATTGCTGTAGTAGGAACCGACTCTTCCGATGCTTACAACAGTACCGAGAATGTAAACCTTTTCGGAGTATTCACCTTTCTCAAGCTGCCCTGCCGCTGCAAGCGCTTCCGCTACGGTGTAGGGATCTTCTTCCGTGCCGGGAGTAGGAACGGGGGGCTCGCCGCCGTCGTCGGCTTTGACAACTACGGTGTAGTCCAAGGACTTGCCGTTGATGGTGGCGGTGATAACTACCGTTGCGTCCTCTTCGCCGCGGGTAACGGTGGCGTTGAGCCCGTCGATAGCAATCGCGGTGCCGTCCTTAACAACGTAGGTTGCGCCCTCGGGCAGGGTGAAGTTTTCCGTTACCGTCTGGGGGATTTCGAGGTTGAACAGAGTTACGTATTCCAGTTCGTCGGCGGTAGCCGTGGTAACTGCCGTAAGTACGCAGCCGCTGTTAAACTCGATTTTGCCCTTGTAGTTGGTAAGGTCGCCCGTTACGGTGATCTTGTCGCCCGCCTTGATAGTGGCAGCCTGTTCGCCCGTCATGCGGAAGCATTCGATGAGTTTGTCCATCTTGCCGTCCACAATGATGGTGACGGTGACGTTTTTGTGCTGCTCGCTGTAAGCGTCGTCCACGCGGATAATAACGCCGGTAAGCGTCATATCGGCAATCGTTTCGCCCTCGAGAAGGTTATACGCCGCGTCCACTACGTCCACCACCATATGTACGGGGAACGTCTTGGTTTTGGAAACGTTCCCGCAGGTCACGGTAGCCGTGAGAACTGCTCTGGTGCTGGCGGAAGGCATTGTAACAGCAAGGTTAGCGCCGTCTACAACAACTGCCGCATTGTTGGACGCCCAAGAAATGGTAACGTCGGTGTGCGTCGTGCCTGCCACGGGAAGAGTGGCTGTGCCGTCTTCCGTGTAGGTGAGTTTGTCTACTTTCAAGGTTGCAAGTTCGGCGTCTACCTTCTCTTCATCGGTGTACTGCGTTTCGTTGGGTTCGGTGAAGCAGATTTCGATAGATTTGAAGTAGAAGCTGTAGGACTCGATAACCTTGGACAGTTTGAAGTAGGTGTAGTCGGCGCTGTCGGGAGTGATAACGTAGTAGTTAGTGTCCGCAACGGTGCTGAACATCTTGGTTTCGGTGTAGGTGCCGTCGGCGGTGCCGAATTCAAACTTGAATGCGTCGGCGTTGTCGTAGACGGACTTGGTGTCGGAAAGGGTTACCACTATCTGCGCGATACCTGCGTGGAACGCTTTGTCGTTTTTGATGGTGGAAACGGCTTCGTCCTTGATACGCATCTGAATGCCGTCGCCGTAGTTGCCCAGTTCGGTGTAGGTGAAGGGAACTCTGTCTACGTTTACGGTGCCGTCCTGATACGTGCCGGACTGGAGCTGCATGCTGTCTACGGTGAGTTCGATCACGTAGTAGTCGGCAAGTTCGTCCTTTTCGACGGTTACGAAGTAGTTGCGGGTAAGGGTTACGCCGTTGTAGGTGACGGTTGCGGTAAGAGTGACTCTGACGTCTTCGTCGCCGCGGTGAATCTTAGCCGTGTTGCCTTCGATGGTGAGCGCTTCTTTGCCCGCCGTTACCGACCACGTCACGTATTCGTTCTGATACAGTTCGAAGTCTACGTCGGTGCGCATGGGAGGATCAACGATGTCGTCGCGGATAACCTCTGCAGTGAGCACTACGGTGCTGATACGGAAGAAGTCTACCGTTTCGTAAACTACCGTTTCGCCGTCTTTGACGGTGTAGGTGGCTTTTACGTTGACCTTTTCCTCGTTGGCGGGAGGAACTACCTTAAAGGTGTTGCCGCCTTCCAGCGTGAGTGCGGGCAGTTGCGCGCAAAGCTCGTAGGCTATGGTAACGTCGCCGGAGGAGGTGGGCAGCGTGAAGGTGGTTTCGGAGGTGATGCGCTTATCTGCGCCTGCTTCGGCAAGAGCACTCTGCACTGCTTCCATTGCTGCGGCAACTTTCGCGCCGGGATACTGCGTGCCGTCGGGATCTTTGGTGCCGCCGGTCGTCAGGTCGTCAACGGAGCGAAGGTATATCTGATGGTCGCCGTTGTAGCTGCCAAGAATACCCGTTACGGAGACGACGTCGCCTGCCTTCACGGTGTTGATAAGCGCGCACAGCGCTTCCCACTTGGCGTCGCCTGCTGCGGCGGAATATTCGCCGGCAAGGTACTTGGAAACGGCAATGGTAACTTCCGCGCCACCCTTGGTAAGGGTGAACAGAGTTGCCGACTTGCCCGCTTCGGGAGCGGAGGTAGCTACCGATTTAACTTCCCAGTTGGTAAGAGATACCAGACGGGACTGATGATACACAGCCGCGGGAAGATCGCCGATGAGGTCGTTGTCGAAAGCATACACGTAGTCGTTGACGTCTATGGCAGGTTTGGATTCGTCCACGGTAAGAGTACCGTTGCCGTCCGTTTCGATAAGACCGTTGTAGTTGGTGTTGGTAGAACCGGTAATAATAACGTAGGTGCCCACCTTCACTTTGGGTGCGGTAGCGGCGTCTACGCCTACGCGGTACACGTAGTAGCCCGCGCCGAACTCTTCGTCCATGACGTACAGGCACATGTTACCGTACTGTTCGCTGTATGCCTCGCCGATAGCCACAACGTAGCCTCTGATTTCCATAGACACACCGGTGTTGTTGTACCAGTAGTCAATTTCTTCGAGGTGCGACATGGGGGCGGAGATGGTCATACGATAGGTGTAGGTGATTTCTTCGCCGTTCAACGCGAAAGTCGCCTTTATTCTCGCTTCGGGGTTGGCGGTGGAAACGGTGACTATGCAAGCCGTTTGGCCGTCCAATTGACCTATGGAGATAAGGTGGCTGTAATCATCGTCCACGCTCCACGTGATGGTGGCAGTTTTGCCGCCGTAGGTAAATTCGGTGGGAAGAACGAAGCTTTCCGTTACTATCGTCCTGTCTTGCGGGAACACAAATTTTTCTGCGATGTAGTGTACGTCCAACGCAGCAACTCTTACGGTGAAAGATTTGCTGAGTTTGCCTATGGAAACGGTGAGCGTCACTTCGGTGACTTCGTCGCCCATATTGACTTTTGCAAGATAATCGTTATCTGCTTCGCGCTTTTCTACCGTGATGGCGGCGTTATCGGAACTCCAATCGAGTTCGTATTCGCCCAACGTAGCGGGAAGCACAAAATCTGCGTCTACCAGTTGATTTGCTTGCTCGAGCAGATAGTTATCCAATGCTTCTTGCGCTCCCTTGTTGCAGGCTGCAAGCCCCACGCAACTGAGAACGAAGATCACGGCAAGCAAGACGAGAGTGATTTTCTTCATACTTTTCTCCTTGTTTTGATTTTTTTATATCAGATATCAGCGGATATCCGAATAATTGAGAATTGTGATTTCACCGGAATCTTCCACCAGCTGCAATCCCGTCAGCGACAGTTTGTCGCCCACGGCAATTTCGCCGTCGTAGTTTTCCGGAACGGTCACGGTGAAGGTGAAAGTGAAAACTTCTTCGTCGTAACCATCTCTGTTCTTTTGTTGAGCCGTACCTTTGAATGTAAGCACGTTGCCTTCGAGCGGCTGCACTTCCGTTACCGTCACGTCGCCGTAAAGCGTTGCGCTGAACTGCGAGATGTACGATTTGCTGCCGTCAAAGGTGAGATAGTAGTCGTTTTGCGTCACGTAGGTATAGCCGGGGAGCTGATACATACTGCTGTAAGTTATGCCGCTTATCTGGAACTGTCCGCCGTACTGCTGTACGGATCCTTCAATGCGGTACATATGACCTATCTTCATGCGGGATGCGGGAGAAGAATTGTATGCCGCGTACACGTTTATGGAGTAGGTTTCGCCTGTTTCGGGATAGTATTCCGTGGCGACGAAGGTATGAGTGCTGGAAGAGGATATGGTGAGGTCGGTAAGATACGCGTAGAACACCACTTTGCTGCCGGCGCTTGTTTCTTCGTTGTAGTACTGATCGGTGTTGTTCCAGAAATCCTTGATGGTCATTTCTATCGGATCGTCGGAATACAGCGGATCGTCCAAGTCGGAATACAGCCGAAGTTTGATGGACTGGGCAAAATCGTTTGCCTTTTTGAAATAACTGTAATAGGGATAGGCGCTTGTGTTTATGCCCTCGTTGGCGCTGAAGCCGTTTTCTACAAGTTCAAGGTTGAGAAGCTTGAAGTCGCTGTCGGCGGTTTCCTTGTACCACACGTATCCCAACCAACGTCCGTAACTTTCCTTTACGGCGGGCACGGCTGTGGCTTCCAGCACTATTTCCGCCGCATTGGTAAGTTTGTTCTTTACGAACAGCGAGGCTGCCAAACCCCACTTCTGCACGTCGCCGGTACTTTCGGGGGTGTTGATCTCGTAGTAGCGAACCACGACAGTAGTGCCGTCGGCAAGACGGAAACGGGTAGTGTCTCCGTCTGTGTGGGCGTCCAAGGTAGCGGAGCCTATGCCGTCGGTAAGGAAGGACTTGCCTTCGTAGCTTTTTGTCAGCTTCAGCGTTTTGGTGATTTTGTCGTAGTATTCGGTGTTGTCGGCAATATCGGGCTGGCATGCGCCCAGCACCATGCTTGCGACAAGCACCAACACTACCGCCAATACGCTAATAATTTTTTTCATTGTGTTTTACCCTTTTTTGTGTTTATGACGTTATTTTCCGCCGCAGTTGCGGTATGCCGTCTGCAACGCGGTGGCTGCGTCCGTTCTGCCTACCAAGGCTTCCAGCAAAGCGTTGCCCACCTGAGTACGGGCAAGAGAGGAACCGTTGAATGCGGGAGAAGTGAACAGTCTTTCTTCCATCTCGGAAGCAACTTTTACCGCCACGGCGGTGATATCCGTTTCTTCGAGGAAATCGGCGTAGTCGTCGATGTCATACACGGAGTGACGCACGGGGTTGTAGCCGGAGGAACGAGAGAATTCCGCCTGGAAGGTGGGTTCGAGCAATTCCTTGATGAAGAGGAAAGTCATCTTTTCCTTTTCGTCGGCGTTGGTAACTTCGTGACCGCCCGTAAGCATTACCAGAGAGGGCCCCTGGGAAATAACTCTGTTGCCCGTTTCGCCTTCGCTGACGGGAACGGAGGTGATGCCCCATTCAAACGCTTCGGTAGATTGGTGAGAAGCACCGCCGGAGGAGCCTATGCAGTACACCAGACCGCCCTTATCTACGCCCTGAATGAACAGTGCGGAGGTGTAGGCGCCGTATTCTTCCTGAGTGGTGATGTAGCCTTCTTCGTAGTAGCCGTGAAGCTCTTCCAACCAGGCGCGGGTGTTTGCGTTGTTGAACAGATAGTGGTTAGCGGGATCTGCGCTGGTGTAGCCCCAGCCGTTCTGCGCGCACATGGTGATGAACCAGTTGGCTTCGCTGTCGTATCCCAGCGGAGTGCAGGTGGGGAATCTGTCGGTGATGATTTCGCACTGTTCCCAAAGCTCATCCCACGTTTTTGCCGGTTCCAGACCGCATTTATCCAACGCCGTCTTGTTGTAGAACATCAATTCGGTGGAGCGCACGAAGGGAAGGGTGAGAACGTCGTCTTCTTTGTATCCGTAATCTGCATAGCCCGTGTAGTTGCGCGCATAGCCTTCGTCGTAGTAGCTTGACACGAAATCGTCAAGCTCTTCTTGGGTGAAGCCTATGGTGTAGTCCTGCGGAGTGCCTTCGGATTCCTCCGTTGCCGTTCCGGGAACAACGCCGGTAACCGTTTCGGTGGAAAGCAGGTATTTGGACATATTGACTACCTTGCCCGTTTCGATATAAGCCGCAACGTGGTCGGGATAGCAATAAGCCAAGTCGGGTTGCAATCCGGCGCCCAAGTCCTGCGTTACTCTTTCCTTAACGTCGTCGTAACCGCCTGCGCGAATGTGCTGAACCTTCCATCCGGGATACTTGGCTTCAAAATTCTGAATAGCCACCGCCGTTATGGGTTCAAGGCTTTGTCCTTGTGAAGTATAGAACACGATGGTGCGTTCATAATCTGTGGGCGGCTGACAGCCGGCGAACACAGCTACTGAACAGGACAGAACCAACGTAAGTACCAGAATTGCCGTCAGAAGTTTTTTCATACTTTTCTCCTTAAAGATATTTATACCCACTGCGCAATTTTTTTACGCAGGCGTATACGTAAAAATTGTTTGTATCAGCCCTTAGTTCCGCTCTTGGATACGCCGTGCATGATGTATTTGCGGCAAAAGATGAACAGAATGAACAGGGGCAGAGATACCATGCATACCGCCGCCATGCGCAGCGTGGTGAGCGGTTCGGACAAGGGATATTGTCCGCCGTACAGCGCGCCCGACGTGTCGGAAAAGCCGTTGGTCACCCAGTTGGTTATCATTTGCCATTCCTCGTTGTTGACAAGGCGCGGCCAAATGTAGGAGTTCCACGTGCCGATGAATTTGAGCAGCGTTATGGAAACCAGCGTGGGAGCCGTAAGGGGCACCATTACCTTTACCAGATAGCCGAAGTCGGACAAGCCGTCCACCTTTGCCGCCTGATACAGCGAGTTGGGAATCTGCATAAAGTTGTTACGAAGCAGATATACGTAGTAGATACTTACCAAGAAGGGGAGTATCAGCACCGTGTAGGTGTCGTTCCAGTGAAGATCCGCAACGGTGATATAGTTGGTGATGGTAAACATTTCTCCGGGGATCATCATCGTGCCGAGCATTATCGCGAACAATATGTTTTTGCCGGAGAATTTCATCCTTGCCAATGCGTAAGCGGTGACTATGGTAACTATTACTCCCAAAGAGGTGGAGAAAATTCCCACCACCAGCGTGTTGAGCAACATGCGCCAGAAGCCCGCTCCGGAAGAACTTGTCTGCTGCAATACCGCCGCATAGTTTGCCCACTTGAATTCCGTAGGGAAGAAGGTGGGAGAAGACGCGCGGTATTCCGTTTCCGTTTTGAGCGAGGATATTATCATCCAATAGAAGGGAAGGAATGCGAAGAATGCGCATAGCGTAAGGAAGGCGTAGGAAATTATGTTGCGGATTACGCGGGCTACGCGCTGCCGTTTTAACTCCTTTTCTACGTTCAGGTCGCTGTTTGCCGCAGCGTAGGCGTGCATTTTTTCCGCACTCCTTGCCTTTTCCTGCAAGATTTGCTCTTGCTTCATTTCGTTAGGCGTAACTTTGTTTTCTTTCATTGCTCGCCTCCTAATAAGTTACCCGCTTTTTGCTTATCTGCGTGTTGATGAGGGTGATTATCATTATCACGATGAACAACAGCACGCTTCCCGCAAACGCGTAGCCGGTCTTTCCGTTTTCGATGTAGCTGTAAATGTAACCTACCATGGTACCCATGTCGTAGTTGAAGCCCATCTGATCGCCGAACAAACCTACTATTGCCGAGTATTGCTTCATACCGCCCATAATGCCCGTTACCAAAAGGTAGCTTATCATGGGAGATATAAGGGGAGCCGTTACTTTCCACAAAACGGTGGAACGGCTGGCTCCGTCTATCTTTGCCGCGTCGTAGTACTGCTTGTTGACGCTTTGCAAAGCGGAGAACAGAATAAGAATCTTGAAGGGAAGTCCCGACCATACCTCGTACACTATTGCCACGACGTATTTTGCCCATGGGATGGTTATTGCCCCCAATTCCCAAGTCGGCGAGCCTATGCCTACCCAGTCTATCGGTTCCACCCCGAACCAGCCTAACATTATGTTGACTATGCCGTAGGTATCGACGTGTCTGCTGGTGCCTATGATGGTGAAAAACGTTGCGAACACCGCGCCCATTGCCAACGAGTTGGTGAGATAGGGCAGAAACAGCACCGTCTGATACGCCTTTTGCAGCGGCTTGATGGAGTTGAGCGCCACCGAAATAAGCAGCGCCAGCAGCGTGGACAGGGGCACGGACACCAGAGTGAACACCAAAGTGTTTACAAGGCATTGCACGAAGGATGCGCCGCCGGTACCGGTATCGCTCATTATGACGCGCTTGAAGTTTTCAAAGCCCCAGCCGTCAAACCTGTGCGTGGTTGCGTTGTAATTTTCCTTGAAGGCGCTTACGAAAGCGTTGATAATGGGATAGAAGGTAAAAATGCACATCAGCAGCACGGCGGGCAGCACGAACAGCCAGCCGGACTGGGAGCGAAGAAACCTTACGACCTTTTCCTTTTTGGTAAGCTTTACGTCGGTAAGCAGCATTTCCGGCGGAATTTTTTCCACCAGCTCGCGGGGGAGCGCCAACTGCTCGTTTTTCCTTTCGCTTACAAATGCCGATTTTATCTTATCCCACAAAGATACGAACCAGTCTTTGATTTTTTGCCCTGCGGAAGGTTTAGCCTCCGCCGCGCTCTCCTGCGGGAGGTCGGCGTCGACAGCCGCGTCTTGGGTGACGACTGCGTCGTCAAGCTCGGCGGCGTTTTTGACCTCGTCGTTGGGTATGTTGTCTTTCTTTGCCATTACAGAATCCTCTCTTCGGTTTCGGCGTTAAACAGGAACACCTTGTTGGGTTTAAGGTTGAAACTGAACTTATCGGAATCGGGAAGCGCCACGTCGGAATCCAAAATGCAGCGCACCGTAGGCTTGGTGGAGGATTCGTGCTCGCACACCACCGATTTATCTCTGCCCATAACCTCGATGTGGTCTACGTTTAAGGTAAGCACGCCCTTTTCGTCGTAGATGAACCCTTCGGGACGTATGCCGACGTACAACTCTTGATCGGAGATGATCTCGTTCGTCGTTTCTTCCGTGACCGTTCCGTCCTCCGCCTCGTGCAATTTTTTGACGGGGACCTTGACCTTTTTCATCACTGCCTGACTGCCGATATACACGTTTCCGCCCTCGGCTTTGCCCTTGAAAACGTTGATGGGCGGCGTGCCGAGGAAGTTGGCTACGAACAGATTGTTGGGATCGTCGTAGATGTGCTGCGGCTCCCCTATCTGCTGAACTATGCCCAGCTTCATGACCACCATTATGTCGCATATGGACATTGCTTCTTCCTGGTCGTGCGTGACGAACACGGTGGTTATGCCCGTTTCGCGCTGAATACGCTTTATTTCCTCGCGGGTTTGCAGACGCAGACGGGCGTCCAGGTTGGACAACGGTTCGTCCAAAAGCAGAACGTTGGGCATTTTTACCAACGCACGGGCTATTGCCACGCGCTGCTGCTGTCCGCCGGAAAGTTCGCTGGGCTTACGCGCCATAAGGTCTTCTATCTGAACCAGACGCGCCGCGTCCAACGCCCTTGCCTTGGCTTCTTCCTTGGGTACTCTCATGTTCGTAAGAGGGAACATGATGTTTTGTTCCACCGTCATATGGGGATACAGCGCGTAGTTTTGGAAAACCAGCCCGATACCCCTTCTTTCCGGAGCAAGAGTCGTGACGTCTTCGTCATCGAACATTATACGCCCCGCCGTAGGATTTTCCAGTCCGGAAAGCATGAACAGCGTGGTGGATTTTCCGCAGCCGGAGGGTCCCAAAAGTCCTACCAGTTTGCCGGAAGGAATTTCAATGGTCATGTCGTTTACGGCAATAACGGGATCTCCCTTTTTGTTTCTGCTGGGAAATGCTTTTGTGAGATGCTCAATAGATATTTTCATAAGCGTTAGTCCTCTCGCCTTATAATGTTTATTTTAAGCGCCTTTTTGTACCCTTCCACCACCAGCTTCTCCGGCAGGTTCTGCGCGATGTAGCCTTTGGAAAGATCGGTGTACAAATTGACGTACGTGCCTGCCTTTACTCTCTGCGTAACGGTGTAGCCGTTCTCCTTCAAAAGCAGGAACTCCGCTTCCCCTTCGGTGTTGGAATACCTGACGGTGACGTTGTCGGAAAAGTCCGGTATTGCCGAAACGTCCAGCATGATGGTTACCTGACAATAGTAATCGTGCCCGAAAACCTCTTCCTTGGGGGGAGCCTTCTCTTTGAATTTGACCTTGAAAACCTTTACCAACAGCCACTTGAAGAAGCGCAGGATATACCGTCTGCCTACCAAAAAGTCGGCTATTACGTAGACGCTGACAAAATAGACGACGACTACTACGGCGGCTCTCTTATCCGCTACCGCGCGCGGTTCTGCGCCCTTGGTGCTTGTGGCATAGTTTTCGTTTAAGGAAAGAAATTGCTCCTGCAACTTGTCCAGCGCTTCGTCGGAGGGATCGGCGTTATACACCCGAATAAATTTGTCTACATCCGCAAAGAAGCTCTCCGAAAAGACAAGCTCGCCCACATCTACTTCGGCAAAGGTTTTTCCGCCGCTGTCGATGAAGGTTATTTCCGACACGGAGTCTACCTCAATCTGCGGAAAATCGAAAAACACAAAACCGTGGTTCAGCATGGTGCTGACGTTGTCGTTTGTGCCGTCGTT
>CALWAA010000153.1 GCA_944372725.1 uncultured Bacilli bacterium
AACAGTACAAGTATTAATTATATAAACATCACAATTTTCATCTAAATCATTTACTACCTCATAACCTGCTTCTATTAGTTTTAACATAATATATTCACTTTCATAAGTATTAACTTTACATCCTAATGTATAAACACATGCCTTCATTACATCACTTCCTCGTCTTTAGAAAATTCGGAAATTCCGAATTTTTATTTTTCTCTTTTTGAACTATTCGAATTTTTCGAATAACTTAATATAATAATTAATATTGCTAATTCGGCTTATGTTACTAAACCATACTTTTATATAAATGTTTTAATGCTTAATATCTTAACATTAGAAAGAATGTTCGTCAACAACAAAATTAAAATACTGTTAAAAATTCAAAAATCTCACTAGTAGTAACTTTACTAAAGAAAACTATAAGGAAAGCGATTAATATAAAAGGCCCAAAAGGTATCATATGCTCTTTATTTTTATAAAGGAGATATAAAGATACTGGTAACGCAATTAAAGATGCTAAAAATATAGTCACAAGCCCTAAAAAAGGATCTATTACAAGACCTAAAACAAAGAATAATTTAACATCTCCTCCCCCTAAAGATTCTTTTTTAAATAAAGCATTACCTAGTTTCATTAAACAATACATAAAAAAGAATAGAGATAATCCACTAAGTAAAGATAACCCTACACCAGTTATACCCTCTAAAAAGAACTCTAATATTATAATAACTATACTAAAAAAGATAATTACTTCATCAGGTATAATCATATAAGTCAAATCACTTGCAAATATAATCATAGCAAGTGCCACAATACTTAAAGATAAAACTAACTCTAAAGAAAAACCAAAACTATAGTAAGATAAAGCAAATAAAATAGCAGTTACTATTTCTATAAAAGGATTTAATAGACTAATCTTCTTATGACAATATCTACATCTTCCCTTTAACATTATATAAGAAAATACTGGTATTAAATCATACCAAGCAAGAGAATGTCCACAATTATCACAAACACTTCTATCATTAATAAATTTTTTATCAGTGCTAAGTCTAAGTCCTACACAGCAAAAGAAAGATCCAAAGACTAGGCCTATTATAAAGAAACAAATAATATATAACACTTCCATAACTTCACCTACTGAATCTTTCCATAAATATCAAACATTGGAACAACTATTGATAAAAGAATAGTACCAACTATTAGTGCTAAAAAAGCAATCATTAAAGGTTCTATAAAACTTTGCATTTGTTTAACTAAACTCTTATGTAATACTTGATAATAGTTAGCAACTTTTTCCATCATTAAACCAAGCTGCCCCGTTTTTTCTCCTGTTACAATCATCTCATAAGCTGCAACAGGAAAAGCCCAACTACCTTTAAATGATTCTGATATATTAGCACCTTTATTAAGATTAATTATTGTTTTAGCAATTAACTCTTTATAAATTTCGTTATTAGTTATTTTAGATAACACTTCCATACTATCAGTAATAAAGACTCCATGGTTTAAAAGAGATGCAAAAGTCTTAGTAAAGTTATATACTTCATTGTAAATAATAATTTGACTAAAAACAGGTATATGCATAAGAACTAATTGAACATTTTTTCTAAATGCTCTATTTTTCTTATATAAGTAAATAAATATACCAACAAATACAACAACACTTACTATAATAATAAAGTAATAATTGACAATAAAATCACTTGCATTCATAACAAATGTTGTAATAGCAGGAATCTCTGCATCATTATCTTCATACATTTCTACGAAACTTGGAACAATACTAACTAAAATAAAGATAATAACACCAATAGCAATACATAAAACTATTATAGGATATGTCATGGCAGAAACCATCGCTTTTCTTGTTTCTTCTTTAGAAGTATAATAATCTGCCATATCATCCAAAACTGATGTTAAATCTCCAGTAAGTTCTGCTGTTTTTATCATATTAACTAAAAGAACAGGAAATTTACCACCTTGTCGTTCCATTGCTGTTGATAGGTTTTCACCTTTTAATAATTCATATACAACTTTTTGATAGACTTTTCTTTGTTCTGGTTTTTCACTTTGTTTTTCTAATATTCTAACTGAATCTATTAAAGCAATACCTGCTTTCAAATATGTTGACAATTGTGTTAATGAAAAAGATAAATCTGCAGCATTAAACTTACCACCTATATTAATATCTATATCATAAAATTTACGAGGAACTACTTCTAAAACATCATAACCTTCATTTTGTAAAAAAATTTTTACCTCGTCAGCATTAGGTCCTTCAAAAGTACCGTTTATAATTTTACCATTACTACCTCTTACTTTATAACGAAAAGAAATTTCAGGTTCTTTATTTATAGATATCCTTTGACCAGAAGATTTTTTTGTAGCATTCATCATAGACTCTACTTCTAAAATAGCTGCATTTTCTTTTTCTTCCTTTCTTTTACTTACTTTACCTCTACTAAGTTTATCAATTAACACTAACACACCACTGTATGCATAATTCAATATTCGTTTAGGAGAAAGTAAAATGTAATGGACAAAATGATATATAAAGATAAATGGCATTGCAATTATTTCCATAACACTTCCTCCTTATTCTTAAAATAATTATATCACTGTCTTAAATTATTCACAAGTAGGAAAAAATAATCATATATTAAAGTAAAGGGAAAGGTAGTGTTTTTATGTACAATGATTATAATATGGGGATGCCTAATTATATGCCAAGAAGAGGCATTAACTAGAATAATATTTTAAATAACA
>CALWAA010000154.1 GCA_944372725.1 uncultured Bacilli bacterium
ATAGGAGTTGAATACTTTGAAGATATGGAACTTAGACATAGTATTTATACTAATATAGATGATTCGGTGGAAGGGGGGTAACAAATGAAACTATAAGATTATCACATGAACATACTAAGATGGAATGGTTGTCTTATGAAGATGCTAAAGCTAGATTAAAATGGGATAGTAATAGAAATGCTTTATGGGAATTAAATTGGAAACTTTTAAATAATAAAAACAGATTTATAATTTTCCTAATAAAAAAGATCGTTGTAATAGGAAGTGGCAAAAAATATGTTAGAAAAAACAGTATTTAATAATGCTAGTGAAATAAAAGAGATAATAAAAAAGGTATATAATATAGAATTAGAATATATTGAAAAACTAAATAGAGGTAGTGCTAATATTTACAAACTGAAATCTAATAATAGTTATTATATACTAAAAGAATTTCAATCTATATATACTGGTGTAGAGGTAAAAAAGAAATTAATGTTATTAATCATTTAAATTTAAAGGGATTAAAAGTTCCAACTTATATTAAGTGCTTTGATGGTAACTATAGTTTTATATATAAAAAGAAAACTATAGTTATGCAAGAGTTTATTGATGGATATATAATTGAACCTAATAATGGTAATTATAAACAAACAATGGAATCTGCTACATATTTAGGAAAAATAATACATGATTTAGAAGATTATCCATTTACTTTGCCAACTAACGATTTATCCTCTTGGTATTCTAAAGAAAGTTTTATTAATAGTAAAAAGAAACATTATGAGATTTTAAAGAAGTTAAATAATAACAATCAAATTGATAGAAAAATAAAAAACGATATAATTAATAAAATTAAAATGCTAGATGATATAATCAATAGATATGATTTTAGTGAAATGAAAAATCTGACATGCAAAAATACACATGGTGATTATAATGTTATGCAATTTATTTATAAAGATGGTAAGATTAATGCAATTATTGACTTTGTAAGTGCCTGTAAAATGCCAATAGTATGGGAGATTATTAGATCATATAGTTATATAGATGAAAAAGGTAAAAGTGGTGAATTTAATATTAATAATTTTATAGATTATGTAAAGGAAGTTTGTAAATATGTAAAATTAAATAAATGTGATATTAAATATATGCCATATTTATACATGATTCAATTGCTTAATAGTACCTATGGATATAAACAGTTTTTAATTGATAGAAATAATAAGAGTATGTTTAACTTTGGATGTTTTAGAACGAGGGTATGCGAATATTTATATAATAATGCAGAAATTTTATCTGAAGAATTATTAAAAAAAATAAAAGCAGATATCTAAAAGCTAATGGTTGTTATTTAATAGATGATGACTTAAAAAATAGATAATTGGTATAGAAAATAAAGGGTATACTATATATTTTAGCAACGGAAAAGTTATGGTAAAGGTAATAAATTAGTAAATAATTCAGATAATATATGTGATATAATTTAAAAAGAAGATGGGTGAATTTTATGAAAAGAAATATAGTATTAACTGGGATTTTGAAAGATAATGATTTATTTTTAGCAGTTAAGAGAAATGAAAATGATATGTTGTTTCCAGGGGCTTGGGAATTTCCTGGTAGTCATTTGGAAGATGGAGAAACAATAAAGCAAGGCTTAGCAAGAGAACTTGAGGAAGAAATAGGATTTAGCGAAGATTTTAATCCTGTAATTACACACTATACTGATGAAATAAAACAGAAAAATGGAAATTTAGTTCATAATATAGAAATAGATTTTATTGTAAATATTAATAAAGAAAATTTGAAAATTAAATTGAGCGAAGAACATAGTGATTATAAATGGATAAAAAAGGACTCTCTCTTATTAGATAGTTATATAAAAGAAAAATTATCTAACATATAGTAGTAATTTATAAGATTTACAGAAAATGTTAATATTTTCAAAAAAGTAGTTTGTCAACAAGCTGAGATAGAATATATTTTGTATCTATCTTTTTATATATCTAAATATATTATCTTATTACCATGTTCTTCTATTAATTTAACTAAGTCATTAAACTTTATAAAAATAGTGTAGTCGTTTCTATTAGGATGTACACCAATAGTTTTATTAATCAATTCTTTATCAAAGACAAAAATTATCTCGGAGTTTTCATCATAAATAAAGCCTAGTGGAGAAACAGAGCCTTTCTCTACATTTAGGTATTTTTTTAATCTTTCAGGACTTGCAAAAGAAAGACGTGTACTATTTAGAGTGCTAGCAAGGCTCTTGATATCTACTTTCTTATCCGGAGAGCAAGTAACTAAATAATGGACTTTACCATTAGCATTTCTTAAAAAGATATTTTTAGGAATAAGCCCTTCTTTATCAAGATTAATATCTTTAATTTCCTCTATAGTGTAGACTCTTTTATGTTTAATTATCCTATAATCTATATTTTCATCGTTTAAGACTTTTAAAATATTTTCCATTAATATCACCTTTACTAAATAGTAACATAAAACAAATAAATTATATAGTTACAATTGACAAATTAAACATATTTTATCTATAATAAACTTGGAAAGGAAAAATGTAGAAATATGGGTTTGATAGTGAAGAATACAAGCTTTGATGAAACAGATGATGATATTGAGATAGGTAGCGAAGTAGTTATTAAAGATACGGGAATAACAGGGGTTGTTGTTATGAAAATAGGATCTATTTATCAAGTAAAAATAGGTAATGCAGTATCTTCCTATACTTATGATGAAATAGAGATAAAAAAGTAAAGGAGATTTTATATGAAACCATATATGAATGTAGATCAATCAATTTATGACTATGCTAAAGAGTCAACAGAAAATTACAATAATAAGCATTATGCTTATGAATATTTTGGAAAGAATATTACTTATTCTTCTGCTAAAGAAGAAATTGAAAATGCTGCTAAGATATTTAGAAAAAATGGCGCAAAAAAAGGGGATGTCATTGCAGTTATATCACCACTTTTTCCGGAGGTAGTTGCATCATTTTACGGAGCAAGTAAAAATGGTACTACTTTTTTCCCAATTGATCCAAGAACGAATCCATCAAGAATAGCTGATTTTTTAAATCTAGCTGAAGTCAAACAGGCAGTTATGTTAGATCAAGCTTTTGGAAAGGTTGATAAAATAATCGATCAAACCAAATTAGAACATGTTAGTGTTATTAGTCCAATTGATTCCATGAAGTTTATTCTTGGTAAAGTATTTCGTTATGATCAATTAAAGAAAACAGATGCTTATTATAAACTAAAAGAAAAGTTACAATCTTTAAAAAAAGAAGATGAACTTGAAGAAATAATCGTTAATGAATTACTTGAAGAGTATGAGAAAAAAGAAAAGTATGATAGCTTAACTTTTAAAGATAAACAGTTTGTTAAAAACTTAAAAGCTTATGCCAAATTAAAGGATACAGCACTTAAAAACTTATATTATTCAAAGAAATCACGTATAGGATATGTTAACTGGAAAGATGAGAAGAAACAAATTGTAGATGTTGATGACTTTGAGTCTATTTATGATAAAGATATACCAGCTAGTATAACATTAACAAGTGGTACTACTGGTAAGCCTAAAGCTGTTCCTACTAGTAGTAGAAGTTATAATGTTAAAGTAAGAGATTATTATTATGATACTACTATGCCAATAGAAGCTGGAGATAGAATGCTAAGTATGCCACCATTTATTATGTATGGGGAGACATTTATGCATATGGCTTATTGTAGAGGTATACAAAATGTTGTTATTCCAGATATAACTGCTTATAAATATGGTGATGTTGTTTTAAAGAAAAAGATAAACCATCTAGTTGGTGTTCCTTCTCAAATGTTATGTTTTGATGAAGATGAAAGATTAGATACACCACCTAAATATATTAAAAGTGTTTCAGTTGGTGGTACTAAGATGCTCTTAAGTCATGAAAGAAAGATTAACGCACATCTAGAGAAAATAGGTTTAAAGGTAACTCAAGGGTATTCATTAAGTGAATTGACCCCAGCTTCATATACTAACATGCCTGGTCATATAAAAGAACAAAGCGTTGGTATTGCAATTGGTGATACTAAAGGTCTTGTAGTTGATGATAAGACATTTGAAATACTAGGGCCTAATCAAAAAGGATTATTATTTGTAAATAGTGAAACTCAGTTTGATGGCTATTATAAAAATGAAGAGGCAACTAAAGGCATGTTTAAATATTTTGATGGATTGAAATATGTTAATACTGGTGATTATGCTTATTATGATGAAGATGGTTATTACTTTATATTAGATAGAAAAAAAGAAATGATTATTAGACCTGATGGACATAATGTATTTCCATCTGAACTAGAAGAAATAATCTCTTCACATTATGCAGTAAAAGATTGTGCTGTTACTGGTATTCCTTATCCTAATTATGAAGAACCACAAGGAGAATATCCAAGAGCTCATGTTGTATTAGAAGATGAATATAAAGATAGTAAGGACAGAATTGAAATCGAATTAAAAGAATTATGTAGTGCTAACCTTCCTGAAAGGGATGTTGCTTATGATTATAGATTTGATGATACTTTACCTTTAACACCTGTTCTAAAAGTAGATAAGGAAAAGTTAAAAGAAATAGATAGAGATGAGTTATCAGATTCAAAAAAATTTGTTAAAAAGTAGGCGATACCTACTTTTTTGTTTGCTACTATCTTATTAGAGTGGTATAATCTATATTGAAGATAGTAACGGAGGTATTGTAATAATGAGTATTGGTTTTACTTTTTCTGCTTGTAGTTTATTTTATAGTATTTTATTAACGGCTGTATTTTTTTCTAAAAAAAGATTAGCTACTTTAGAGAACAAGATATATGGAGTAATGATTATAGCAAATTTAATAGGTATTATTTTGGCTTTGTCATCTTATTTCTTTATAGGTGTTAATGATACTTTGCCAATTACTAATGCTATAGTTTCGAAATCTTTAATAGTTTATTATTTAGTTTATATGGTCACCTTTACTGCTTATATTTATGTTATTTCTAATAAAGTTTCTTTTGATAATATTTCTAAAAAAGATATTACTGTAGCTAAAATCTTTGGTATCTTTAGTTCTATCGTTTTGTTTTTAATTTTAGTGTTACCTCTATATTATCATAATGAAAACAATGTTATTTTCTCTTATGGTCCAAGTGCAAACGTTATGTATGTTGTTTCAGGAATTGCTATTTTTTTATGGCTAATTATGATGATTAAAAATTATAAAGAAATTAAAAGTAAGAAGTATTTGCCAATCTTTTCTTTTATAAGTATAGGTACTGTAGTTATGATAATTCAAAAGTTAAATCCAGGTGTGTTATTGATGACTTCTATGGAAACTTTTGTAACTTTCTTAATGTACTTTACAATAGAAAATCCTGATATAAAACTTATTGCTGAATTAAACATTGCTAAAACACAAGCTGAGAAAGCTAATAATGCAAAGACTGATTTCTTATCTAATATGTCTCATGAAATTAGAACACCTCTTAATGCCATTACTGGTTTTGCAGAAGCTTTAAAAGATGAAAAAGATTTACCAGAAAGAGCAAGAGATGATGTTAATGATATTTTGATGGCAAGTGAGAGTTTACTTGAAATAGTAAATGGTGTTTTAGATATATCTAAAATCGAAGCTAATAAGTTAGAAATAATTAATAATAATTATAATCCATATAAGATGTTTAATGATTTAACTACTTTAACTAAAGTAAGAATAGGGGAAAAACCTATTGAATTAATTGTTAAAATAGATGAGACTATTCCTAAAGTATTATATGGAGATCATACAAGAGTAAAACAAGTAATCCTTAA
>CALWAA010000155.1 GCA_944372725.1 uncultured Bacilli bacterium
TTAGTAAAGTAATTGACAATGTTTTAAAAATATCTTGCAAAAGTTAGTTAACTGGTATAGAATTGACTTATAAGACTTAGTATTAGGAGGTTACATATGAAAATTACATCTGTAAATGTACGTAAAATTGAAAAAGAAGGAAGTCGTATGAAAGGTATTGCATCTGTATTGCTAGATGATTCTTTTGCTGTTCATGATATTAGAATCATTGAAGGTGATAATGGACTTTTTATTGCTATGCCTAGTAGAAAGACTCAAGCTGGAGGATATCGTGATATTGCACATCCAATTAATCCAGAAGTTAGAGCAATGTTTCAAGATAAAATTATTGAAGCATATAATAACATTAAAGATGAAGATACTAAAGAAGATTAATTCTTCTTTTTTTCATATTTATATTTTTTTTGCATATCATTTATTAGGTGATGATATGGAAACTAAGGAAGCAATTATTAATAATTATAATCATAGTATTACTATTACAGAAAGAAAGAACTTACTTATTACTGGAGTTAAGAAAATAGAAAACTTTGATAGTGAAGAGTTTTTACTTGAAACAGTTATGGGATTTTTAGTTGTTAAAGGTGAAGATTTAGAGCTTGTTAAATTAGATACTTTAGCAGGTAATGTTTCTATTAAAGGCTTGATAAAAGGCTTTTCTTATATGGATGAAAATAATGGTAAAAAAGAAAAAGACGGTTCTAGTGTCTTTAATAGATTGTTTAGATGATGAGTTTATCTGAACAAGTAGTAGCTTTAATTTTCTCTTTTATATATGGGGGAATTTTATCAGTCTTATATAATTTTAATTATAATTTGCTTTTCTATAAGAAAAAAAGCATTAAGATTTTCTTTAATATTATATTTGTTTTAGATTTAGTACTTATTTATTTTCTTGTTATGAGAAAAATAAATAATGCGATTATTCATCCATATTTTTATTTGTTTATAATATTTGGCTTTTCCTTGTTCTTTGATTTTAGTAAGAGGTTTAGAAAACTATTAAAGATGCCTGAAGTCAAGAAAAAAATTAAAAAAGATGACCAAAAGTGTAAAAAGTAACTAGTTAATATTGAACTAGTTTTTTTATAATATTATAATATATGTTAGGAAAGTAGGTGAAATTTTAATGGCAAAAAGTAGAAAAAAGAAGAAAAAATTAGGTCCAGTACTATTGCTTGGTGTTTCTTTTGCTGTTATTATTTTTACTACGTTTACAATTTTTAGATATTGGACTATGATATATAGTAAATATCAAGAAAAAGGAGAGTTGAAAAAAGAACTTGCTTCTTTAAAAGATAAAGAAGAAGAGTTGGAGTCTGATGTTAATAAACTTCAAGATTCTGATTATGTTGCAAGATATGCAAGAGAAAAATATTTTTATTCTAAAGATGGGGAATATATTTTAAAAATACCTGAAGATGATGAAGAGGAAAGTGAGTAATCAGTAAGTATGTGTATGAATGTTTTGGATTTATATAAAGATATAAAAGTTAAAGATGGTGATTTTTTAGTTTTTGCGTGTAGTTATGGTCCTGATTCTATGGCTTTGTTTAAGACACTTTTAGAATATAGGAAGAGTCATGATGTAGTGTTAGTTTGTGCTCATGTTAATCATGATAAAAGACGTGAGAGTGCTAAAGAGAAAGAAGATTTAGAAGATTTTTGTAAAAAGAATAATGTAATCTTTGAATATATGAAAATAAATGGTTATGGTGATGATAACTTTCATAATGAAGCGAGAAATATTAGATATCAGTTTTTTGATGAAATTGCTAAAAAGTATAATGCTAAATATCTATTAACTGCTCATCATGGTGATGATTTGATGGAAACAATACTTATGAGAATTGCTAGAGGTTCTACTTTAAGAGGATATAGTGGCTTTAAAAAATTAGTAAAAATGGATGGTTATTACATTTATAGACCTTTTATTGGTTTAACTAAAGATGAACTTTTAGATTATTGTCATAAGAATAAAATACCTTATGCAGTTGATAAGAGTAATTTTAGTAGTGTTTATACGAGAAATAGATATCGTAAGGAAGTATTACCTTTCTTAAAGAGTGAAGATAAAGATATTCATAAGAAATATTTAAAGTTTAGTAATGTGTTAAATGAAGCGGATTTATTTATAGAAGAGGAAGCTAGTAAAGCGATTAATAAAGTAGTTAAAGATAATAAACTTTATATAGATAAATACTTAGAGATTAATAATTTTATAAAAAGAATTATATTAGAAAAGTTTATATCTAGCTTTTATCAAGATGATTTAATGTTAATAAATGATAAACATTTAGATTTAATAGAAAGTCTTATTAATAGTAAAAAAAGTAATGCTAAAGTTAATTTACCTAATGACGTTGAAGTTATAAAGTGTTATAATACTTTATCTATTAGAAGAAATCCTACTTTACTTAGTAGTTATGAAATAGAAATTAGTAAGGATGTAATGCTTCCTAATGGTCATAAATTAGAACTATTAGATTCAGTTAAAGGAAATAGTAACAATATAATTAAACTATCTAGTAAAGAAGTAACTTTACCTTTAATAGTTAGAACTAGAAAGCTTGGAGATGTTATGGCTATTAAGGGAGGAGGACATAAAAAAATAAAAGATATCTTTATAGATAGTAAGATTCCTGCTTCAGATAGAGA
>CALWAA010000156.1 GCA_944372725.1 uncultured Bacilli bacterium
GGATTCGAACCCTTGCATAACGGAACCACAATCCGCCGTGTTAACCCCTTCACCAATTGCGCCAAATATCAACTAACCAAGTTGATATATACAATATTATCAAATTTCAACCACTTTTGCAAGTATTTTTAACTTATTTTATTAAAATATAGTCTATTTACCCATACATATTGCCTAAAAAAACATACAATAAAAATGAATTATAAAGGAGGAAAATATGTATAATTACTATAATTATCCCCAAAATATTAACTTTGGCGATAATAATTTTAAAAAAATAAATTATCAAGAGGATAATTTATATAATCCTTATCAAGGATTAATTAGAGGAAATATGTTTAAAAATCTATACCAACCATATAAAAATGAAAGACCATATGAAATCAAACCAGTAAATGAACAAGCTAAAATGCTAACTGACCTAGATGCTTTAGAATTTGCGATGATCGATTTAAATTTATACTTAGATACTATCAAACAGCGTGCTAAAGAGAAGCTGCCTCCAACTGAGGAGTATGAAAAAATAGATGTCACCGAAACCGCAACCCACACTTTTGACGAAATTCTTTATGCAAACAAACTGCTTATTGAGCAAGCTGAAAAGATCAATTCCTTTGAGGTGAAAGATGAGAACGGAGTCTCTCGTCATCTTTCTCCTTTTGAAAAATATCTTGTCTGCTTCTATTTTGCTTCTTCTGTGATAGATTACAACTCTAATGGTAAAACTAATGCTGAAACAAGAGATTTAATCACAATACTTAAAACTAAACAAGGCTGCTGCGTAGGATATGCTGCGATTTTAAAGACAATGTTGTCCATGGTAGGGATCAATTCCTGCAGTATTGCTGTAATAACCAATGATAACTGGCAAGAAAATCATAAACAAAATCTTGTAGAGATAGATGATGATTTATATAACATCCACGGCGTCTTCGCTGCCGATCCAACCAGCTGTGTTGCTGAGCCGACTGGAGTGTGCGTCCCAGCTTTATCTAACGCATTTCTATCGTTGTCTGATGTCAATATAGATGACTACGCCTTTGCAGTGAATGGACGGGAAATTTTGGAGTTCATCGGAAAATCCACCCTCCCTAGGATCAATTATGGCGAAGAAAATCGAGAGAATTATTATTTTGAACATTCAAAAGATAAGATATTGACAGAATTTGAAAAAAAAGCCCGTCCTCTTTTGCAAGAATTTTTATCAAGTCATAAATTTGACTCCCCGGAGCGGCTACGCCAACGCAGCATAAGTCAAAAACTTGATCAAGATAAAAACCTATATAACATTATGATGGCGCAGCGAGAAAGACGAAATACAATACAAAGGCAGATTGAAAACTCTTTTAATGTCCATCTAGAGCGCATGAAAAGTTATGACAATATATCTGATATGGTAACTGAGCTTGTCAATAGCGCCAAGAGCTACGCAGGGCAAAATAAAGAGCTGAGTTTTACCTTCCTTAAGGACGGCAAGGAAATTACTATCGAGCCAGAGCGAGAGCATATTGAAGATTTCTATAGGCAGCTTTATTTAACTTTCAATTCTATCGCAGAAAAATACAATGTTGACAACAAAGAATTGTTGACTGCTTTTCTTAGATTTTGGAAAAATTGCAAGTGGGATCAAGCTCAACCGCCATCAATGGAGAGTATCTTGAAGGTTTGTGATTTAGAGATCTTTGACGAGCTCTATAGTTACAGTGCTAAAAAATTACAACAATCTGGGCAAAATATAGATGCCAAAAGCTTTAAAGACTACATTCTTTGTAAAAGCAAAATTAGCGATAATATACACAAATTTGCCAATATGGTCAAAATGTTGAATTATATAAGCAAGAGCTATAATGGAAAAACTGAAGAGCTGATCAAGCTCAACAGAGGAATGCTGCAACAAAAACAAGAACTTCGTAGCATAGAAGAAAAAATAAAAACATTGCTCAAAAATCCCTATCTCGGCAAGAACATTATAAATGGCTTAAATGAATCGCTCGATTTCATACAGGAATCATATAAATCAATAGACGAGGCAATATTCGCAATAAACTTCTTTCTTGAAAATCAAAGCATCAATGACGACGAGCGAGATGGCTGATTTATACAACATGCATAGGTCAATCGTTTGAGGGCGGGCTGAAAGCCTGCTCTTTTTTCTTATATAAAAAGATAGAAGAAAATTGATAGAATTATTCTTGACAAATAGCTTGAAAAAGTCAATAATTTAAATATGAATTTATTGTTATCAATATTTATGGTTCTTTCTTCAATGGTGACCTTTGTGTCGGGAGAAGAGGCAAAGATTATTGCTTCCTCTTGCTATCTCTATAGCGAAAGTTCTTTCTCCAGTGAGTATGTCATCTATGAGGACAGTCCAGTGACGCTTTCTCTTGGCGATAAGGTGGAGATAATTTCAGACGACGAAGGCGACTTTCTCTTTGTGAGCCTTCCTTCAACAGAAATAGAAGGCTATGTTTATAGATATTATGTAAGTGCAAGCAATGCGCAAGTTGTCTACCCTACT
>CALWAA010000157.1 GCA_944372725.1 uncultured Bacilli bacterium
CCCATGGACTATCCATCACATCCAACCCAGCATTTAAATATTCATCAACATCTTTAACGCCACAGGCTTGAAGATAATCTTGAATAAAAGTAGATGAATTAATTGATTGTAGTAGAGGCTTTACTTTCATTCATCATCCTCCACCCACATATCAAATCTGTCGGGATATGAAGAAGAACACCACCACTCTTTGGTTCCATGAATTGGCTTGACTCCAAATGCCCCAAAATTGCCATACATAACTACTGTTTCTTCTCCGATTTCCATATTCGTTCTATTTTCAAATGTATTATAATTGTTATCGTCAAATTGCCTACTATACCTAACCCTAGTTCCTTCCTTCGGCAAATTATTAGGGTCAACAGGCTCCCAATGCCCGCCTTTTTCTTTTTTCTTCTCACCAATCTTAAAAGGGCGACCCTTCATAGCACGTTCATAACCAGAGCGGTATGCTAATGCGATTGCGTTGTGAACGTCATCTTCAAGATAAGCTTTTGTAATTTTTACTTCATTATTTGGATAATTATCAGCAGATACATGAATAAGATTTGCTTTTGAAATCAAGCCATTCTTCTCCATCTTTGGACGAACCATTTCCCAAATTTCTTCATTGTTCATATCATTCATCTTCCATATCATTTCATTTTTATTTATTTTAATTGCTTCTAAATCGCTTTCGTCACAACACCAACAGTCATCATCACTTGTAGACCCTTTCGGCCATTGCACACAATAATTGTTGCCACAATCTTCTTTAATTTCTCCGATTGTACCATACAGAGGATAAAAATCAGGACGTTCTGCATGATCAGTATTGATATACTTTACCTTATCTCCAACTTTAAATTTCTTACTGCTCATAAAAAGAGCCTCCTTTCTATGGCTCAATTATACCATAAAAAGGAGGCTTTGTCAAGAGGATATTTTACTTTAGTCTAATAGTCCTAAACGGTTTAGGACAATAGCTAATTCTTGTCTAGTTAAATTTTCTTTTGGTCTCTTTCCATCAAGAATTGGATTACCATCATTACCAATCTTATTGTGAGCCTTTACCCATGCTTCTTGCGCCCAATCGTAAGCCTGTTCTACATCATCATCTGTAGAAGGTTTAGTTTCCGGTTCCTCAACATCAGGTTCAGAAGTTTCAGGCTTGTTTTCAACTACGGGATCAAGGTCGGGATTGCCAACTGTTCCACTAAGGCCAAAGCCTTTCTGAATCCCCAAAGCAATACCTTTCACAATATCATTTTTCTTTTTATCGTACAAAGCCATATCATCAGGATCATCAATAAAACAAACCTCAAGAAGCGCTGAGCTTACCCCTGATTGCTTTGCTGTATTAATAACCGACCAGTTCTTATATTTAACACCACGATTTGTCATCCCACAAGCTTCAATTTGAGCAAGAATTGCTTCTTCAACTGTAACCGCAGATTCACTGGTGGTGACATAACACTCTGTGCCCTTAATCTGTCCATCGGAACCTGAACCGTCAAAAGCATTAAAATGGATTTCTAATATATAATCATAGTTCTCGAAATTGGCGGTAGACCTTAGTTTGCCATTCTGATAATCTGTATAAGCATTTTGGTCAGTTGGATAAGTGCTTACTTCACAAATAGGTGAAAGCGCTTTTACAAGGCCTCCTACTACTTCTCTAGTATAATCGGCTTCTTGTCTATCGCCAGACGTAGCACCGGGATCGCCAGCACCATGCCCAGCAATCAATAAAATCTTTTTCATTTTACCTTCTTCTTTCTCAGACTCTGGCTTTTCTTCAACCGTTGGCGGCTCAGGTGTGTTGCCGTTAACCTTGTCTTCATTATCATCTTCTGTTGTTGTATTGTCTTTTGTCCAAATGCATAAAAACGCGACAACATTGCGGCTTGTTGTTAATTGTTCACCGTTACAATAACATTGAGTTGAGCCACCGCCATCAAAATTTAATGCAGTAACGCATCCAGCATCAAGCAAATCGCCAGCAATGCCAATCAAGCTACGGTTGGATTGGTCGCAAAGAAAAACAATATCACCATTAGCTTTGATACCGACACAACTGCGCCAAGCATATCCATATTTATTGCTTTCACTTTGGGTTACGGCGATTTCCCCGTCTTTCACTAGCACATGATAACATCCAGTGAAATCAGGATACTTAACATTGTTTCCATAAGAAAATACAATATTATTGTCTTTCACAGCAAGGCCATAAGGATTAGCCGTAGCGCTAATTTGTTTCCCATCTACATATAAATATCCAACAGGGTCTTTGGTTGACATATTAAATAATGTAGTATTGATGATATAATTACATCCAAGTTCTTGACGAATTTGCGCCATTGTCTTACTGCATTTTTCGTTAAAGTATACTTTAGCTTTAACAATATTTTTTTTGGGAATTGTTTTTAGAATCATTACTCATCTTCCTTTAAAGGCCAACCACATCGTTAAACATGGTTGGCCTTATAATTAATTATCTATGCCATCTTGCCCAAAATTCAATCTCGCCACGAATATGATCGAATAACGGAATAAAAATTAAACATAAAATATACCACAAGATAGCAAATGGCAAACAAATTTGTCCTTCTACATTTAGCGGCATTGTTGAGTAATCCCATATCCCTAAACCTAGCCAGACGTTCAAAATAATTCCAGCAATAAATTCAGCTATCGTAATAATAATAGCACAAATTAAAGCTTGTATTGGCAAAGATACGGGCACTTTTTTACCGAAACGTTCAATTGGAATACATAAGATAGCAGCTAGTAATAGCATTGTCCAACTAATTGTTTCTGGCTTTCCTGATAGGATTTTATATACAACTTCCATCAATAAATATATTGCCCCGCCCCACGTCCATAGCAGGACGGATAAGTACCACTGCCCGCGCCGTGTCATACGTTCTGCGCCGAGGACAGCACGCTCGCCATATTCGCCGCTAGGTCTTCTGGCATACCCTCGGCGGTGTAGATGATGCCATCCAGCTCCTCCAACGTCTCCGCACGCCGTGCCCAGGTCAGCAGATGGTTGCAGAGTGTCGTGTGGTACATGATGTGTGCAATGCCCGCCTCGGAGATGGCCTTGATCTCATCAGCCGAGAACATGCGGCACATGGTTTGGTCTGCATGGTACGGATACCCAGCCGCACCATTCAGTACGGCGTTGTAGGCCGTGGTCAGGTTGATCTGGTCGGTCTCGGTCAGCGCAAAGTGCTCCGTGCCCTGCGTGGTCTCGACGTCAATGCCCGCCGTGATGGCGGCGTTGCAAGCGGCGGAGAGTTCGGCCTCTTTTGCGGCACGGATGGGTTCGATCTCGGGGTCGGGTACTTCAATCTCCTGCACGTACTGCGTGCCGTCCAGGTTAATGGAAATATCTTTTATAATCACATTCTCACTCCTAGTAATTTAATCTGAAGTCCTTCGATGACTTGGTTCGTTCCCGTTTGATTATGATTTGTGATATATATACTTGTTACATCGTCCCATGTGAGTCCGCTCACGTCCCATCCGTAACCCATCATTGCACTTGTTTGTGACGTTGCTCCATAATACACAACACATACACGGCGCCGTTTGTCTCCTTCAACAAAAAATTCCACATGTCCTATATTCCCCATAATGCAACCAACACCTTCTCCTGATCTTAAATCCCCATTTAGCCTTAGGTAGCGTTGATTCTTGGTATATGTTCCAAGATTAAAAATTACATTATACCAGTTACTTGCATCAAACTCATCTGCCGGATACGTTAAGAGCAAAATGAGTTTAAAATACTTATCCCACTGCAAATTTCTTACATTTATGCTTGTGGAATTCCCACGTGATGCTACCGTTGTGTCAATGATCGTCTCATATGGCGTGTAATT
>CALWAA010000158.1 GCA_944372725.1 uncultured Bacilli bacterium
GTTTAAAGTATTAATTAACGACGAATCTGCATATGTTGCCGGAGTACTTACAAAAAGTGGAAATAATTTATTGTTTAAACATGATGGAAGAACCAGCAATGGGTATATTCGCTACATTTATGGGGTGACTGTTTAAATGGAAAATATAATAAATTTTTTAAACGATTTTTCGTTGTTAATAGTTGCTGTATCAGCTACGATAGTAGCAATATTAAAATCTTATAAAAATACTAAAAGTGAAATAGATACATTACCTAAAAGAATAAAACAACAAGTCAATATCGATGACAATATTATCTCAAAAATGGAAGATTTAAAAGAGCTATTAAATGCTGATAGAGTACAAATATATGATTTTCATAATGGTGGTCACTATGCAAACGGAAGAAGTGCATTAAAGACAAGCTGTAGTTATGAGGTAATAAGGACTGGAATAAGTCATAAACAAAACTATTTACAGGCAATACCTTTGAGTTGTTTATCTCGCTTTGTAAGTAAGTTAATGAATGATGGGTTTCTTGAAGTTAGGAATCTTGAAGAAATTAAAGACGAAATGCCTTCTACATATCAACTAAAAAAAGATATGCAAATAAATTCATTCTACGATGTAATCTTAAATAATAAAAATGGCGAGCCGATTGGTTTTTTAGCAGTTCAATATGTTAAAAACAAATACAATATATTATCTGAAAAAGACAAACAAGAAGTGTTAAAATTAAAGTTTTTTGTTGAAGAACAGTTAGAAACGATGATGAAATGAGGTTGATAAGTAATGACAAATATAGAATTAAAAAATAAATTGTTAGATATTGTTAATAATTATAAAACTATATATGGTATGGGTACGTGGGGTTGGATGGTAACCCAATCAGCAATAGATAGAAAGAAAAAAGAAAGTAGTTGGTGGACAAGTTCTAGAGTCAAAACAATATCGAAAGTGATTGATAAAGGATATTTTATGTTTGATTGTGTAGGTTTGATTAAAGGTATTCTTTGGGGCTGGGATGGTTCTAATAAAATTTATGGCGGCGCAGGATATGCTTGTAATGGTGTACCTGATGTAAATACAGAAGGTATGCTATCAAGATGTAAAAATGTATCTACTAATTTTAGTAATATTGAAATTGGCGAATATTTATGGATGAGTGGTCATTGTGCTATTTATATCGGTGATGGTTTATGTGTTGAATGTACTCCAATTTGGAAAAATAGTGTTCAAATAACTGCAGTAGCAAACATAGGTAAAAAAACTGGTTATAATTCAAGAACTTGGACAAAACACGGTGAATTACCTTACATAACATATGAGGAAGAGAAAGAAGAACAAGAAGAAGTTAAACAATATAAAATTATTGTGGATAAAATTCCAGTTTATACAAATTCAAGCAATGCTAAAAATAATAAATCTAGTGTAGGAACATGGAGTAAAGGAACTTATTACATATTTAATGAGGCTTATGGAATGATCAATATTGCAAAAACTAAAGGACAAGCAGGTGCATGGATAAATCCTGCTGATAATGTCATTAAGGAAGAACCTATCGAAGAAGAAAAACCAGTTGAAGATACACCAAAAGAAGATATCGAAAATACCGAAAAAGAGCCGGTTACAGAAGAAAAACCTAGCGAAACTATCGATAATACTCCAAATGAAGAAATAAGCGAAAATGAACAGCCAAACGAAGAAATAGAGCAAGATAATATCTTTATTAGAATTATAAAAATCATAATTGATTTTATAGTTAGCATTTTCAAAAGATAGGTGGTGATAGAATGTTAGAAAAATTAAAATCAAGAAAATTTTTAGCAACATTAATGACAAACATTATAGCAATTGCTACATTATTTACTTCATACGAAAATGTCACTGTTCAAATCATTGCGTTAGTAGTAATTGGTGTTGCAAATATTGTCTACGGAATTGTTGAGGGTACTATTGATGCTAAAGCAGTTGTTACAGAGATAAAAGAAACTGCAGAAGAGATTGAAGAAAAATTATAGACTAATCTTAATTGATTGGTCTTTTTTTATTTGCTTTACATACTATGTAATATATAGCAATTAATATATTGACATTATTAAAAAAAAATAGTATATTAATAATGTAATAAAAAAATAAATATAGATAATTTAATAATTAAATTATCTATACTTATTTTTCAATTTGACAAATTTTTTAAAAGTTGTATAATATTTTCACATACACATATTATGCATATTTCGTTTGTATTTGTGAACAATAAAAAAGAGATACACTTGATTTCGCTTGTTAGGTGTTATCTCTCGTTCAACTGTGTGTTGCCGGAAAAAACACCCACTCATTAGATGAATAGGTGTTTTTTTCTAGTTCTTTGATTTTAAAGCAATAATTGTGTAAAGTATAAGTGCTAAAGCAATTATAACTAAATCCATTTGTATTTCTTTCTTTTGTACTCATTGAACATCACCTCTATTCTAATTACAAAATTGAACAGAGGAACACCTAACTATCTTATGTATCTCTATATATAATTTTAATATAAATAATAATTTATTTCAATACTTAATTTGTTTTTTTGAATATTATCTATTTTGTTTTAAAAAATGAAAAACTAGCTTTAGAAAAATATAGATATAAAGAAAAAGTATAAAACTAGCATTAAGCTGGTTCTTTTTTTGTGCGGGAAAAATAATTTGTCTCTTTTGAGATAAGGTCCACCATACTTCAAAAGAGACTAATTGTAAAAAATCGTTAATTCATAAGTGTTTTCGTCAAATTCTATTTTATTAATTAGTTGATGTAGTATGTCATTTTTTTCTTTTATTGAGATGTTTTCATTTAATAGAATTTCGTAAACTTTTTTTCCATTTTCAATTATTTCTTTTTTATGATCGTCTAAATTACTTTCGTTATTATTCGAAAATTCATTTAGCTGTGATTTTAAATATTGTTGTTCTTTTTCTATTTTTATTTTATTTTCTTTATATTCTTCTAAGCTGTCAACCCCGCTTTGGTACGCCTCTTTAGCCCTGT
>CALWAA010000159.1 GCA_944372725.1 uncultured Bacilli bacterium
GCGCTTTCAAATAAACTAACGACATTTCTATCAACTAAAGCCGATTGATTTAATTGGCGAGGCTTGTTATCTGCAAGTCTATTATCTAACAACTCGGTTAATTTCGCCTTTTCTTTCTTGATGACTCGATTAATACAAGATTTTTCCCATTTCGGTAAATCTTTCTTTTTGAGCTTATATAATTTCAACATTCGTTGATGAATATATTGCTCGTCTTGCTCATAAAATGCGCTCGTATCTATTGAAAATAAATGAATTTGTTTGGTCAGGCTCATCTATGGCCTCCTCTTCCACATTTTCTTTTGGCTCAGTTTCTAATTTATTTAAAAAATCAGCCTCGAACTGATTATAACTCATGTCATACCAAACCACTTGTTTATCACCTCCTTGGTATCTTAACTTAAACTAATTATACCACAATTTATGCAAAATGTCAAGATATTTTATTAATTTTGATTATTTCTTACTGTAAAGAAAGTACCAAAGAAAATTATATATATACTAGTATATATTTATATATTATATTATATATATATATATATATATTATATCATAAAATTACTATAATGTCAATAGTGAAATTGTAAATAATTTGTTAATAACTTAATACTTGACATTATTGAATATATATGTTATAATATTTATATATATAGTTTTTAGAAATAGATAGGGGTGTGGGGAAAGGAAAAACCTTTTTAATTTGAAAATTTGTAAAAGTGGGAAAATCAGCTATTGACTTTTGTGGAAAAATGTGATATAATTGCTCTAAGCAAGGGGAGTGAACAAGTGGCAAGAACAAAAACTTTAAACATCGTTTTGACTTATGGAGAAACAGGGTATGTTGCAAATGATTTGGGATTAATTAAGTCACCCAGATTTGAATTATATCATATTCCAACTAAAAAGTCAATACAAAAATCAGACAATCCACTAGATTTTTATAAATTTATAGAAAAAATTTGGGAAAGAAAAGATGAGGAAAAATGATTAAAATCTTAAAGAAAAGAAAACACCAGATGGAAGAAGAAATAAAACAATTAAATTTTTTAAAGTCTACTTTAGAACAAAAATTATTAAGAATCAATAGTGAAATTTCTTCACAAGAAAATATTTTACAAAAAAGAAAAGAATCACTAATAAAAACACTAGAACAAATTGAAATTTCTAAAAAAGAATTAAATATATACGAAGGGATTATTTCTTTACAAGACATAGGAATTAATTATGAACCTTCAGATTATGATTTAGATACAATATCTAGCAAAATAAAAAGTCTTAAAGAATCAATTGGAGAACTAATTAGCAATAATCAAGTAATAATAACCACTCGATCTTATAAAATTGACGGCTCAGAATTTAAAGGCGAACAATTTCAAAAAATATTTTGTGAAAATTTATTAATTGGTTTTAATAGTTATTTTAACAAAAAGAAAAAATCAATTACTACAAGCAATTATAAAAATTCTATTGAATTGATCAAAAAGAAATTCAACAAAATGAATAAAAATGCTAGCCTCATAGGTATTTCAATTAATTCTGAGTATCTAAACCTTATTCTTCAATTACTTCAATTTGAACTTGATGAAAAAATTGCTAAGGCTGAAGAGCGTGAAAGAATCAAAGAAGAAAAACATAGGCTAAGAGAACAGGAGAAATTGTTGGCAGAGGCTGAGAAAGAACGAAAGCGACTTGAAGATGAAAAGAAAGCTATGAACTTGGCCTACAATAAAGCCCTGACAGAGGAAGAAAGAAGCAATATCATCCAACAAATTCAAGCTATTGATAAAAGAATTGATGATATTGATTTTCGTGTGTCAAATCCTAAAGCTGGCTGGCTATATGTAATTGAATCTCCTTCTCTTCCTGGCTTAGTAAAAATTGGAGTAAGCAGACGTTTGAACGGGCCTTTCGAGCGTGTTCGTGAACTCTCAGGTTCGAGTTTGCCAGAAGCATTTAGAATTAATGGTTTTTGTTTCTCTGATGATGCTTTTGCTTTAGAAAACAATATGCACAAATATTTTGCTAAACAAAGAGTAAATCCTAATAAAGAATTTTTCTATATCACGCCTCAAGAAGCAATCAAGGTACTGAAAGAAGAATTTGGCTGTGATGTACATTTTGTGAATGAAGATGAAAGTGAGGATGAAGATGAGACTAATTGATGGTAATGATTTATTTAAACAAACCTGTAATACACCTCTATATGATAATCAAGACGAAGATATTTTTCTTGATTTAATTCTTGATGCTCCTGAAATCCCAGCCAAACCTATCGTCTACGCCCATTGGATTCTTGAACGTGAACCAGATAATAATCCATATTGTTATCACTGTTCTCATTGTGATAGTGATTTTCATAATATTGGAATTAAATGTGCAAGTAAATATTGTCCTAATTGTGGGGCAACTATGGCGAAGGAGATTGAAGACAATTGGTGAAACTTATTGATGCAAATAAACTATTACAAGAAACCGAAGAAAATATGCATAACAATCCACATTCAGACCCAATCCACGCCGCTATGCACAAACATGAACATTGCCATTTCTTGTGCGAAATTGATAAACAACCCGAAATTGACCCCGTACATTTTGCTGGCGGGTGTTACTGTAGAGAATGTTTTCATAGCGAACTTGTAAAATATGAAGATAGCGATGGATGGTTTCTTCTTCCGGACGAATATTGGTGTAATGAACACAAGAATACTATGCCGATCAATGGATTTTGCAGCGAAGGAAGAAAGGATAATATGAAAAATGATTAATCCATTTAAAAAGATTAAATTTTATCTTTCCAACCCAGAAACGGGCGAACTTAAAATTGTTTATTTATGTGACAAATGTGGTAAAGAAATGGAAGAGCCAGATTATTGGTACTTTAAGTCAACAATTAATGGCAAAGATAATGGGTATCACTTTGTGTGTAAAGAGTGTAAAGACAGTACTTAGATGTTGAAGTAATCAGCAATATTTTTGATAATCCTGAATTATTGGAGGTAAAGTAAATGACTAAAGAAGAATATATCAATCAAAATTCCATTTTATTTTTTAATAATTATCCTAAAGAATGGTCTGAACCAAAATACCAATGCGAAAAATGCGGAGGAAACATGAGAAGAAATGAAATGATTGTATGTGCTTCTAATCCGCCTATGTTTCAATACCAATGCGACACTTGCGGTCATGTTGACTATCTAAATTTTTAAGAGGTGATATTATGAAACAATTTAACTGCCCTGATTGCACCCATATTACAGATACTTGCGAAAACTGCTCAAGATATCAAGGAAGTTATAAAATAAATTTAGATGAATATAATCCATGGAGGCCTTTTCCTGATCAAGCTACTACAACATTTACAAACATTCCTTCTGCTTGCCAAAATTGTCCTAATCATCCATCTAATGGTGGAAGTGGTAATTGTAGTTGTACTTTTGGACAACAAACTTTTTATTATTAAGGTGAAAATATGACTAGGGAACAAAAAGTAAGTCGCCATCTTGAAATTGCTAAGGCCCTTAATCAACTCTATGATTCTAAAGGCCATGACTACGGCGATTCCTTTGGCGAAACTTATCGCAAACTTGGCATTATCTCAGCCTTGACTCGTATCAGCGACAAATATAATCGCCTAATCTCTCTTGCCACTAAGCCAGAAGAAGAACGCAAAGTGAAAGACGAATCTATTCAAGATACGCTTCTTGACCTAAGCAACTACTGTATCATGACTGTAATTGAAATGGAAGCTGAAAAAGAAAATGCTTGACAAATTGCTTGTGATATGACATAATTGACCTATCTTAACTGAAAGGATTTGATACCAATGTCGTCTGGCTCGTTGCCCCGATTGACCGAAACTCGAATCAATCATTATCTGAATCTTGCACATAATGCTTGTTTTTATAGTGACTTCATGAAAACCCGTCTTGGCGCTGTGCTTATCTACAAGGGCAAAGTAATGTCCGTAGGTTGGAATAGCACTAAGACTAGTCCACTTCA
>CALWAA010000160.1 GCA_944372725.1 uncultured Bacilli bacterium
TTATTGACTACAAATTGGTCGCATTGATTATCTCTCGCTGGCTGACATTCGATATAGAAATTATCTAGGCCAAAAATATCAATCAATCTCTTTACTTCTAAATCAGCCTTGTCAATATTATTCGCCAAAAGAAGTTTATCCAACCTGCTTCCAAGACATGCTGTACTACCTACAACATGACCTTGGTTTGGTCTGATAATTTCTTCTAAGTCAGAATAATATGTTGGCCTACGGAATATTCGCCCTTGCCTCCATGCACGTTGCCATGCTCTAGTAGACAATTCTCTTAATTGCTTATGCCCCTCAGTGTCAAGAGCAAGAAGAATAAAGTGATAATAGGGGTAGGTGTTGTGCGTTTCTCTATTTTCTAAATCCTCTGATTCTTCCATGAGATAAATTTCATTACCCAACCCTAACACAAAAGGACGGTCACGAGGCATCTGTTCATAATATTTTAATGCTTGAATATGACTTGAAATTCCCTCGTGTTCTGTAATTACAACCCCAGACAACCCCAAATCATAGGCCCTTTGGATTACATTTTGGACAGAACACAATACGTCAGGAAAGCCAAGTAAAGCATTAGAATAAGATGAATGATTGTGAATATTGAAATAAGAATCAATCAATGGACACCACTCCTTTCAATGATAGTATACCACTATGATTGATTATTGTCAAGGTCAAGAGCGATATTTGATTACTTTAAATTCCATATAAAAAGAACTTTCATTTAATTTCCTCCTTCTTCAACTATCAGGATTTTTTCATAATTTCAAAACAATCACCTTGATATAATTTAATATTACTCATTCTTATTTGCCTCATAAAACGCCCAAGCAAATCCAGGTGGTGTCATTGCTCTGAATTCTGCATCTGTTTTTGGCCTTTCATGCCATTGTAATTGAGGAATTTGTTCCCAAGCAGATTTGTGGAGAAAAGCGAAATTAGGCTTATCTCTTCCTTTGCGAGTATAGAGAGGCAATTTATTTGGCACATCTCTCCACCATTTGTATCTCTTCTTAGGAATATTAAATTTACCCCAAATATCTGTTGCTTTTGTCCAAGGGTCTCCGTATTCCCAAGGCTGAAATGTCATGGTGGGAGGTCCGAGAAAATCTCTAAGATGCCCTCTAGGATTTTCCAAAGCCCACCATTGACATTTTGTATTTTGAATAATATTCAAACAAGCATTGACAATTTCCATACCAGCTTCAAAATCTCTGTCTCTATTTTCAGCAATACAGTTTAACACAGAGAATTCGGTACAAGGTGGAGCAGCTAAGATACCATATACTTCATCAGGAGGAATATATGTTCTAACATCATACTCTGGCAAAGTAATAATTCTGACATCATATCCATTCAAGGCCCATGGTCTGCTCCAAGACCCTGTACCACCACAAAGGTCAAGAATTATCTTGTTCATTTTCGCCCCAATCAATTTCAAAAGTATATTCCAATTTATTAATAAAATTTATATTATACCATCTATTAATTATCTCTACTTTATAACCAAAAGATTTAATTTTATCTTCTACAATATTAACAGCCTCAGACATCCCAGTTTCGTCATACACAAAAAAAGAAGCATGAGTTTTTCCTTCTTTTACTGCAATTTGAATACAATTGTCTGCTCTACCCAAAAGAGATTTAATTAAATAATTAATTTGTTCTTTTAAATTCTTTTCGCTCATCTTTTTTGCTTCTTCGGCAGAAAGCATTTATCTCATTCCTTGCTTGATTTATTTCCTTAGTCGATTTTTCTTTTACATCTTCAATATCTTTTTGGACTTTTTCTAATAATTTAATAATGTCTTTATTTTGTTCTTTTTGGACTTTCTTCTTCTTTATTGTTTTTATAAAGTGTCTAAACTTAAATTCATCTATAAAATTAAAACAATACCATATATTTAAATCTTTTCTTGATACAATTCCATTATAGATATAATGTTTTTGCCAAACATCTTCATTTAAAAAATACCAAGTAGACCAATCAGAGAATTTGATTTTTCGCCCTTTAGCTTTTCCAACATTGTCTCTATGATTAAATATTGACGCAAGAAGAATTGGCCCACCAATTATGATTAATAATGTAACAACTGCTAACATAATTAAAAAATATCCTCAAAAGTTTCTTCGTATTGTTCTACTTCAAAATTATCTACAATAGCTTTTGGATTTGTTTTCCCTTCCCAAGAATTCACACCCAATTTAACAATCATTTTTAAAGTAAATACTGGATATTGGGTTAATTCTTCAAGTTCTTCGTCACTACACTTAAACATCCAGAAATCCACATCGGATTTGGTGATTTTAACAGAATTATTCTTCTTCCCACAGAAGAATAATTCTTCTTTTTTCACATTTACCTCTACATAGAAAGTAGGAATAACAAGAATATTTCCTCCACTGATTCCCCATAATTGAGGCCAATCTTCACAATCTTTACAAAGTTTTATTGTAATTTCAGAAGGTGTAATAATACCTGTAACATCATAAGACGGGTCAATATCAAGATGTTTGTTTACCCATTTGACAAATCGTTTTAGATTTGCCTTTTTAATATCAATACCACAAGCAGATTCATGCCCCCGACAAATGGCTAATTTAGTTGTGTTAATTTGAGAAGCGACATCAACAGGGCTTCTTAAAGAACCAGTCCAAGTAGTTGGATTTAATTCTCTTAGTACAATACAAGGTTTATGATATCGAGACACCAGTTTGTTCGCCACAAGCCCAAGATAATTCTTTTCTTCTGCTTCGCCAAAAGTAACAACAATATTATCTTCAGAAGTAGAAACAATTTTTTTATCTAATTCTTCATATAATTCTTTTGTAATGTTAGATTGCTCTGTATGAGCTTCAGACGCTACTTTAATTGCTGCATCAATAGCAATTTTCTCATCACTAACAAACCCAGCCAAAAGAGTTTTCTTTGTCAACATATCAAAGGAACGACATACAGCGTTGATTTTTGGGGCGAGATACATAGAGATGCAGTGGGGAGTAAATTCTTCTTTTCGCCCAAATTTATGCAACATTTCTTTGAGCATAGGATTGTTTATATGTTTATTCCCACAGAAAAGAAAAGCTCGATTCTCAAGAGTGGTTAAATCTGATACATCTGACACAATACTAAAAGCAACTAAATCTCTAAATTTTGAGAATTCGTAAGCAGGCGCATATTTATCTCTATATGCTTCAATAAATTTATATGTTACCCCTGTTCCAGTAAGAGAACGATTTTGGATATTATTTAAAGGGTTGTGTACATTAATAACAAAAGCATAATCATTCTTATCATAAAGATGGTGGTCTGTGATTAAAACTTCAATATTTGCTTCGTCCCATAGTCTCTTACATTGTTCCCAATCATTGCTTCCGGCATCTGGAACCCAAACCATATCAACTTGGCTATCAATGATTTGTTGCACAATATTATCGTCTTCAGAAAAAGTTAACCCATGTTGTTTCCCAGAATGAATAAACACAGGAATTTCTTCCATACCCATATCTTGTAAAAAACGATAGGCAATTGTAGCAGACATTACACCATCTGCATCGGAATCTTGAACAATACCAATTTTCCCTCCGCCGACAATAATATCGCTTACCCTGTTTACTGCTTCTTTCATATTGGCATAACCCCAAGGATTATCAAAGTTATTAGGAGAGGGAGATAGATAATCTTTGGTGTTTTTAATACCTTTTGCTTTAAGATATTGTTGTAGAAAATTATTTGAATCAATATGTTCAATTAGTGGGTGTACCCTCATTCTTCCACCCACTTATCAAAATATTCTGTATAATCACCGACATTAATGACATGAAACCCAGTTAAGTGATGAAAATTTTCATATGCTTTTTCATTTTCCCCATTATTCCCTCCCGGAAAACCTACCCAAACATTATCTTCAAAAACATGAATAAAGCTATCTTTGAATCCATCTAAAACTTCTACTTTTGTCCCGGCAGGAATCTTTTGAATAGCATAATTCCCACGGTTATATATTGCATAATTTTTACGGAGTTTTGTTCCAGGAGTTAAATCTTCTCCATGCGCACAAGGAACCCAATGACCCTGCTTTTTCTTTTCCCTAATAATAAAAGGGCGGCCCTTCTGTCCTCGCCCATATCCAGAACGGTATACAGTAGCAACCAGGCGCTTAACATCTTCAATAGGCATATAATAATCAATAGATTTTGTTTCGTAATCACTCATAGTTACACGAGTCATACTTCCATTGTAATCAATGCCCATCTTTTGCATCTTAGGCTTGAGCATATTATAAATTTCATCATTAGTCATTTCAGGGTTTTGATTTTTGGTATATTCTGGGTCAAGAACAACCCAATCTTCTTCTACCCAAACAAAGCTATTACTGTCATTACTATTTTTTATAATAACTTCATAAACAAGGAATCCATCATAATCATCTGGCTCAACATAAGCTACCCTTCCTTTTTCCTCGTTAAAACACAAAAGCCTAAAATCGGGGTTTTTAATAATTACTTTATCTCCTACTTTGAATTTTCTCATAAAAGAAAACCTCCTTTAATATGATACTTGGATTATATCATACTAAAGGAGGTCTGTCAAGTGTTAAATTGGTGGAGATGTTGAATTATTATCTTCTTCTGTTATAAAATTTTTAGCTTTTGCTGCTTCAAAGGTGATGCCACCTTCTGAATGGTCGGATTTAGCCAAGGCAAAATAATTTGTCGCTCCTGCACCTATTACCACTTCAGCAACACCTACGGCAGCGGTAAGCCACGCAGCAGTCGCAGTATATCCACCTTTAATACAAAGATACATAAGTACAAAACATTCTTGTACAATTAAGAAACCCAATAGAATAACCAATAGAGCAATGATTTTATGCCATTCTACTTTTTTCTTTTTTTTCTTCTGTAATCTTTTACCCATGGATTCGATGCTCAACCACAGCAAACTGCTCTCGATTTAGAGGGACTTGCCATAGTAGATTGCCATTCTCATCTCCTTGAAAATAACCATTGTCTACGGCCCAATCTCTATCTTCCTTAGAATAAATAGAGCCATCTAACTTCCCAAGAGCAGTAATCATTTTACTATAAAGCTGGACTAACTGCTCATCGGTTAGATTATCAATATTCAATTCCATCTCATCCTTTACATCTTGTCTAAAATCATCCATAGTTTTCCCAAATTTAGGAAACCAGTGTTCAACATCTGCATGACCGGAAGCAATGCCCCTACGATATCCTTCACTATGGCAAATTACAACGCCATCTTCAAGCGGGTCAAGATTATACATCTCACACAGATAGACGGTTAATTCTACTGCTTCTTGATAAACCAGATTGAAATAGTTTTCATCTGTCAAATTGTCTTCACAAATTTCAAAAGAAATATGAGTATTGTTTGCATCATCTCCACAATGCCAACCACGCATATTCCAGGGCAGGGTTTGATAAGTAGCAATAGAACCATCTGCTAATTTACCAATAAAAGCATGAACACAAGCGCCTACACCAGAACGATTCCAATGATTGTTATTCCTATTTTCGCCAAGTAAACCATCATCAGGGCCGACATAGCGTTTTAGGTTGGGATTGTTAGCTCCGGTACTATGCAGCATAATTCCTTTTGGTGTGATATATTTTTGGCGTTTATAACAATCATTCTCCGTCAGAATTAGTTTGTGTAGATTCATTTTTTACCTTCTTTGCCTTAACCCAATCAATAACTTCAACCAGCTTATCAAAACCAAACATTGCCGCATAAGCAACAACAAAACCAGCTACGATAATCGCAA
>CALWAA010000161.1 GCA_944372725.1 uncultured Bacilli bacterium
TTCCTTAGGTAGTATTTGTCCATAAGCACAGGTTACTATCATATCTGGTTCATACTTTAATACTTCCTCATATTCATCTCTTATTTTTACTGGTTGTAATACAGGTATATTATATAATGCACTAGCTTCTTTTACTGGTGTTGGTGTTAATATTTGTTTTCTTCCTACTTTTTTATCTGGTTGGGTTACTACTGCCACTACATTATAATTTTCGGCAAGGGCCTTAAAGATTGGTACTGCAAAGTCTGGTGTACCCATAAATACTATTCTTATATCTTTCATATTAACCTCCTAATACATTAATAATAATACTTAAAGTTAAACCTAATGTTATTAGAAGAAGTCCTGTTAAAGCGACAACATTGGCATTACCATAACTAAAAGCATATTTATAATTAAATCTTTTTTCTTCTTGATAATCTTCTCTAGTCTTAGTAATTGGTATTACTTTAGGTTCTTCTTTAATTATAAATTTCTTATTCTTTATTTCTCTATAACTAGGCATTGTTATAACTGTTAGGTCAAGAGAATTAATATTACTATATCTTCTAATAATAGGATACTTACTATCAGTTATTTTAGATACTAAGATATTTAAATCTATAGTATCAACACTATTAATAATATCTTCAATATTAGATAGAGAGTTTTTGGCTAAATCACTTCTTTTAATAAAGGCAATACAAGGAAATGACTCAGATAAATTTAGGGCTTTCCATCTTCTATCAAATGTTTTAAGAACAGTTGTTTCTTCTTTAGTAGTCATATTAACATGAGAACAAAGAGATGCTAAATTACTTTTACATTTATAATAATCTTTATCATAAAAGGCATCTTTATGATAGTCTTTAAGATAATTATAATATTTACTAAGAGAAGTTAATTCAGCCATATATTCTGGGCTTCTAAAAGCATAGTAATAGGCCATAGCAGGTGAGTCTGTTATATATATCGCTCTACTCTTTTCTTTTAAGTTTCTTGATATAATATTTTTATAGTTATGATTTGAAAAAATATAGTCTATTTTCTTCAAATCATTTAATTCTTTAATGTCTATATCTTGTGTTAATCCTACTTCTTCTGTTTGTTCTTTAAAAACAGAAGGAAAACTATGAAAACAATAACCATTAACAATGTATTTATCATAGATATATTTAAGTATTTCTTTTTTATCTTCAGTTTTAGTAGTAGTTACATTTAATTTATTAGATACTAAATCTATTAATATAGAGTTACCTTTAATGATTAGGTCCCCATGATTATTATAATTACTAGTAATAGTATCTAATTTATTTAAGAAATAATTATTATAAGTTTCATCATTAATTATAATTTGATATTTAATTACTATGTCCATTGTTATTAATAGAGAATATCTATTATAATTATAACTTTCTCCTTTTATAGAGACATTAGATACTTTATTTTTAGTAGATTCATTCATTAAGACATTATTAAGGATTGATAATAGATGTTCATTTTTTAATAATGATTTAAAGTTCATAACTATCAACCCTTCTTTCTAGTATAAATTATACCAAGAAAAAAGCACTTTTACAATAAAGTGCTTCTATAAAGTTTCATTATTATTGATATCAATTTCTGGAATAGAACTATTAGTCATTGTTGGTTGTGTTTCTCTATTATTTAAAATATCTAAACTAGGATTGCTAATGTTATTAGGTTCTTCTATTCCTATATTAAATGTAGTTTTATGTTCCTCTTTTTTAGGTATACTTGGTATATCTGTTGGTATATTATTTACTGGTGTTACATCTTGTTTTGGTATTCCAAAGTCATTTGGATTAAGTTCTGGTATTCCTATATTAGTAGGTTCTTGTAGAGGTGATTCATTTACTGGAACATTACTTTCTACTTTCTCATTTGATATATTGTTTGTAATATTATTTATTTGATTAATAGCATTAACAGCATTAACAGCATTAACACTATTAACATCATTATTTGTTGGTTGTTCTTGAACATTGTTTACTTGATTATTACTATGTCCATCCCAAATCTTAACAACATCACAGTTACCACTCATTGGCATTGGATTAGGTAGCATTAACTTAACTATTAAAGGTATCTTAAAGGCACTACCAAATCCAAGGCATGTTCCTGATTGTAGACTCTTTTGTTTTTCTACTATCTCATCAGAAATATTAGGTACCATTTTCTTAATATAATCAACATCTGTTGGATGATTCATCTTAAAGATTAAGAAATTAGAACACTGTGAGATAACGGTATCAGACATTTCTACTGGTCTTTGAGTAATTAATCCTAGGATAAGTCCATACTTACGTCCTTCCTTAGCGATACGTTCAAAGATATTATAACCTATTAAGAATCTATCAGTATCATTTTGAATGTATCTATGAGCTTCTTCTACAAAGATATGGAATGGTATACTTGCTCTAGCCTTTAATCCTTTAGTAAACTCAAATAAAAGTCTTGAATAAATCTTTGTTATTACTTTAGCAAAGTCATCATCTACATCATCTAAGTTAATATTTACTAATTGATATTTCTTACCATTACTAATCATTAAATCTGATAAGTAATTTTCAAGTGAAATATAGGTACCTTTTTCCCATTTAAAGAAATTAGAATTGCTTGAAGTAATTAGAGAATGAAGTCTTACTTTTAATGTTACTGAATCTCCATAAGTATTTTCATTACGTAACCATCCTTCACTAATTAATGTAAAGTTTAACGCTTTCTCTAAATCTTCTAGAGTATAATAACAATCTTTACGAGGTTCAAAATTATCATACTCATCATTTATAAAACTAGATACATACTCTGTTAATAAAACACTTTCAGAAAATTGTCCATGATTATCTATTAAGAAACATTCTCTAAACTTTCTAAC
>CALWAA010000162.1 GCA_944372725.1 uncultured Bacilli bacterium
TTTTTAACACTAACTAACTTAAGATAAGCCTTACTAGAATTAATTCTAGCACATATTCCATAAACAGTATCAGTAGGAACACTAATAACACCATCATTTTTAAGAACAGTTACAACTTCTTCTATTTCACTTTGTTTATATCGCCTCATTACATCCACCTCTATTAGTACTATCTTTTCTTTATTTCTTCTTTAATAAATTTATTAGAAATAGATAGTAATAATTGACAAAAAAGTTTGATAATGTACTTAAAAAAAAACAAAAAAAATGATATACTTTGTTTAAGGTGAAGGAGGTATTAAACATGAAAAAAAATAAGAATCTATTAATTCAACCATTTTTAAAATGGGCTGGTGGTAAAAGACAATTAATACCTCAAATGGAGAAATATTTAAAAAGCATTAAATATACTAACTATTATGAACCGTTTATAGGAGGAGGTTCAATACTATTTTATTTACAACCAAACAAAGCAGTTGTAGGAGATTATAATAAAGATTTAATTGAGTGTTATAAATGTATTAAATATAATTATGATGAGTTAATAGATAAATTAAAAGAATATGAAGATAAAAATAATGAAGAAGATTTTTATAAAATTAGGGAAGTTGATCGAAAAGAAGAATATAAAAAGTGGACATCTGTTGAAAGAGCAGCAAGATTAATTTATTTAAATAGAACCTGTTATAATGGCCTTTTTAGATTGAATAGTGCTGGACAATTTAATACACCTTTTGGTAAATATAAGAATCCTAATATTTGTAATACACCAGTTTTAAAAGCATTACATGAATATTTTACTAATAATGATATTGAATTTAGACAAGGAGATTTTGAAGAATGCTGTAAAGATGTTCCTAAAGGTTCTTTAATTTATTTTGATCCTCCCTATGATAGATTTGATGACCAAGTAAATTTTGTTGGTTATACAGAAAATGGTTTTACAAGAAAAGATCAAGAAAGATTAAAAAAGTTATGTGATAAATTAATTGATAATGATTGCACAGTAATTATCAGTAATTCTTCAACATCTTTTATTAAAGAATTATATAATGATAAGGATAAATATACTATTCATACATTAATGGCGAAAAGAAATATAAATTCTAATGCCCAAAAAAGAGGTGAAATAAAGGAGGTGTTGATCATTGGCAAAAGGGAAAAATGATGAAGCTTGGGAAAATTTATTTGAAAAATATAATATATTAGAGAAACTAGAAAAAGATGGTTACTTTAAAATTACAGCAGAAGCGATAAAAGAATTTAGAGAACCTAGATTAATGACAAAATTTGATAGCAAAAGTGATTTGCCGTATATTTTCAGTCAACATCATTTAGCTATTCTTCCCACTAAAAGAGGTGAATACTTAATTGGTAGTTTTCAAAACTATAAAAATATAAATATTAATAATTCAATTGATGTTGAAACCATGTATTTACCAGAATATGTTACTACTATTGATAATAAAAATATTACAAGTGAAGCAATTTCTTTATCCTCAGCTTTTATCTCTGGAATGTTAGAAGATTTAGTAGGAGAAGAAGTAATTCCTACAGTTCAAGGACGAATGGGAACTGGAAATTTTGAATATACAATAAAGACAGAAGATGATACCGATTTTACTATCCAAGTTGAAAATTCTCAAATGGAAATTGATGGTAGTTATGAGGGCTTAACAAAATTTGTAATTGTAGAAGCTAAAAATCGTTATATTAGTGATTTTATTATTAGACAGCTTTATTATCCTTATAGAGTTTGGAAAAACCTAACTTCTAAAGAAATATTGCCTGTAATGTTAATAAAACACGATAATATTTTTAATTTTTATATTTATAATTTTACAGAAGAAAAAAATTATAATAGTATAAAATTAGTTAAAATAAAAAGATATATTTTAGGAGAAGTTTATAGGCAAATTGAATTAGAAGATATCTATAATATTATGAATACTATAAAATTTGTTAAAGAAGATCCTAATATACCTTTTCCTCAAGCTAATACATTTTATAGAGTCTTAGATTTTATAAATGTTCTGAGCGATAAAGAAATGAATGCAAGTGAAATAGCAGAACTTTATGATTTTGATGAACGTCAAAGTAGTTATTACGGTGCAGCTGCCAGATACTTAGGTTTTGTTGAAAGTAAAAATGGTGGATATAAGTTAACAGAATCAGGAAAAAAATTATTAAAAATGGATCATAAAACTAAAAATCTAAATATTGTAAGGACTATTATTTCACATAAACCATTTTATTTGGCTTTAGAACAGTATTTGAAAAATGGTAAAGTAAATATCAAAGATATTGCTGAATTGCTTTTGAAAGAATCTTCAAGGATTAATAGCTATGATACAGCAGAAAGACGCGCACAGAGTGTTTCTGCTTGGATTAGGTGGATAGTTAATTTGACAGTTATGTATGAGAATAACCCTTTTGATAAATAAAAGATGATTAAAATATTTTTAAAAATCATCTTTTTTAATAGAAAATTTAATTCTTGACAATTGAACAATCACTCAACTATAATAAAGATAGTTGAGTAAGAATTCAACTATAACATATAATATTAATAGGATGTGATAATATGTCTAGAAATGAATTTTCATGTGATTGTAATATTATTCATAAGGAAGCAGTAGATAAGGTATTAAATAAAATGCCTTCAGAAAATACTTTTAATCATCTAGCAGACTTATTTAAACTAATAGGTGATACTACAAGATGTAGAATTCTTTTTGCCCTTGATCAAGACGAAATGTGTGTCTGTGACTTAGCCAATGTTTTAAATATGACTAAATCAAGTGTTTCTCATCAATTAGCAACCCTAAGAAGAAGTGGCATAGTTAAATGCAGAAGAAGTGGTAAAGAAGTATATTACACTCTAGATGATGACCATATTGTTAAACTATTTGAAATAGGACTAGAGCATATTAATCATAAAGGATAGAAAGAAGGAAATAATATGAAAGATTATAAATATAAAATAGAAGGATTAGATTGTGC
>CALWAA010000163.1 GCA_944372725.1 uncultured Bacilli bacterium
ATTCAACTGTGTATAGTTCTGCTATATAAATAGTTTGTGTAGAACTATCATCTTTGGTACAGGTAATTAATGTAAGTGTAGTTTTATCATAATTTCTTTTGATAGAGACTGTACCTGTATTTTTTTCTTTATATATGTTTGTAATTTTATATTTGTAGTTAATACCTGCATAGGTAACTATAGCTTCATCTCCTACTTCTAGTTTATATAAGTCTTTAAAGAAAGCTTTCCAACCAGTACCAGAGTGTCCTGCTATTATTAAGTTACCATTAGTAACATCAGGCATTTCACTACCTTTAATTATTTCTATATTTGCTTCCACTGTATTAAGTTTGGAATCAATATTGTAAAAACCCCTTCTAAACTTTATTTTTGGTATTTCTAAGTAACCAATATAACTTTCAATATCTTGATAATTTTGTGTTTTATTTTCTTCTTCATCAGTAGTAATTTCTGTTGTATTTACGCTATATATTTCTGTTTCATTATTATTGTATATTTGTTCATTCATATAATCATAGGCAAATAGCTTTTTATCACTGATGAAGTTATAAAGAATAAAGAATCCTCCAAGTGTTATAACAAAGGCTCCAATTAGAGCGACTGTATTAGGAGAGATTCTTTTTTTCTTATTTAACTTTTTGTTTTTTACCATTGTAGTATACGAATCCTACTCCGGATATCAAAAGTACTGATCCAAATAAAGTACTTATTAGGGATTTATTACTTCCAGTAAATGGAACTTCTACTATTTCGTTATTTTCAAAGATAACTAAGGCTGTAGGTGTTTCATCACTAATTGTGAATTTATAAATTTCATCACTTTTGTTGTAACCTTCTGGAGCTTTTGTCTCTTCTACTGTGTATTCTCCATCTTTTAAGCCAGTGATAGTATGTGGCTCTTCTGTAGTTACAAATTCTTCTACTACGTTTCCTTCACTATCTTTGACTACTAGAGTAGCTCCTGCTAATGGATTACCAGTTGCAGCATCTACTTTTAAAATGTTTACTAGCTTTTCAATAGCTGTATTTTCGATAGTTACTGTTACATCACGATGATCTTTATCTACTGTAAATTCATAGATTTCATCTGTTTTTTCATATCCAGCTGGAGCTTTTGTTTCTTCTACTGTATAAGTACCATCTTCAAGATCAGTTAGTTTGTGTGGTTCTGTAGTAGTTACAAACTCTTCTATTACGTTTCCTTCACTATCTTTAACTACTAGAGTTGCTCCTGCTACTGGTTGTTTAGTAATTGAATCTATTTTTATAATTGTTGCATTTCTTTCAAGTTCTCTATTTCTAAATCTTATAGAGATATTTCTATTTGTATCACTAATTGTAAATTCAACAATTTTATCATTTAAAACATAGCCATCTGGAGCTTTTGTTTCTTGTAATGTGTAAGTACCATTAGGTAAATTTTTAATTACATATGATGATGTTGTTGATGTCCAAGTTGCTACTACTTTTCCAGTACTATCTTTTAATTCAAAAGTAGCTCCTGCTAACGGTTCTTCTGTATCAGCATCAATTTTAGTTATTGTTACTTTACTTGTTTCAAGTGTTAAATTAGTCTGATCAGTTACGGTTGATGTTTCTGGATATAACAATGATCCCATAACATCTTGCTTACTAGAATCACTTGATTCATACATATAAGCTTTATTTATAGAACCTGTTGCTGTTGCTGTTACAGTGACATTTAAACTTCCAATATCAACTGAATCTACTGGTATTCTAACTTTAAAACTTTCAGATGGTGAAAATGAATTTTGTGGAGAACCTGTTGAAGCATTAACAACAGTTGTTCCTCCTGGAGCATTACTTAAAGATATTGTATAGTTACCTGTTGTATATAGTGTTTTTACACTAATAGTGTTTGATTCATAGTATTTTTTATCACTTGATAAATTTAAAGTGCTATCATTATTAATCAATCTGATGGCAGGTGTAGCATATGACGTTTGTTTCTTTCCACCTTCAACTAACTCAGCTATATAATGTCTGATATTATGTGGATCTGGTCCTGTATACTTGAATGAATCTGGTAAATTATTGCTACCTGTAGTTTCATCTAAATACCACCAAATAGCAGCTTGAGTAATATAGTAATCCTTATCTGAATCACCGGTAATATTCACCCTAGGGTAACCATTGGACAAAATATATGCAAGACCTGCTGGTGCTTCTCCTGATAATGTCATTTTAACACCATAAGGTATGCCTTTGTGAAAATCTGTACAGTATACATATCCACCTAAACTACTAGTTAATTTTGCATAATTCCATCCATTAATATAACCATCTAGTATTTTTTCACTATCTGCTGTAAAACTAGTTGGTGCAGAAGATGCAGCATTAATACCTGTAATTCCAAAGATACTTAAAGCTGTAACTAAAACCATCATGATTACATATTTAAATTTTTTAGTTTTAATCTTTTTCATTTTTATCCCCCCAATTTGTTTATGTGCCTATATTATAACATTTTTTTTATAAAAATGCAATATATTTCTACTAATACTGAAAAGTAGAACTATTTGTATGGTTAATAGTTCTACTTTATTATATTAATTAGCCTTATTATTTTTCCTTAATTTCTTTAGATTCTAATTTTTCTAATACATCACTAACTACATCTATAGCTTTTAATCTTAACTCTTCTGCTGCTTTTTCTAAAACAGGTGTTCCTTTAGCAACGGCAAGATTAACTAAATCTTGACATTTTTTCTTTATTTCTTCACCTTTTTTCTTAGCAATCTTTATAGCTTTCTCTTTATCCAAGTCTTCAAGTTCAGCTTTAATTTCTTCTACTTTTTCTTCAAACATCTCTTTGACATCTTCTGCATCTACAGATTTAATTTTAGCAACTACATTATCTAGTTTTTCTTTTAAATCCTTTCTTGTTTCACTTCCTTTTTTAGGTGCAAATAAAATACCTAATCCTGCTCCAATAGCAGCTCCTGCTATGAATTTTCCAATTCCACTACTTTTTTTAGTATTACTCATCAATATCTCCCTTTCCTTTCTTATTAAATATACTTGTTATGAAATTAACAATACTACCAACAACAGTATCAGTAACTATAGTTAGTTTATTGCTAACAGTATCAACTAAATTAAAAACTCCGTCTAAATTATCTAGTTTTTTCTTTGTATCATCTAAAATGACATCTACTTTATTTAGTGTATCTAGTACTTTTAAAGCTAATACTATTAGGATAATTACTAATACTATTAATAGACTATCCAAAATAACCCCTAAAAATTCCACTTTTTATTCTCCTTTCTTTTCTTC